>JAUNAI010000103.1 GCA_030527705.1 Planctomycetia bacterium
CGAGAAGCGCAATTAAAAGGCAGATAAATCGATACGCCAGCGTGACGGCAAGTCCCATTCCCGTGCGTCCAGTCACGTCATGATACAGGTCATCCATAACCATTTCCACCGGTCCGACGGGGAGCGGAATCGCAGTCATGGACATGCTCGTGGGTGAGATATACATGTGTTGCGCGAACGTCGGCGGGGCAATTGCCCGATAAATTCCGTCCGCCAGAAAATAGATGGATGTCGCGAATGATGCGTGTATCAAGACACTAATTATTACAATCATCGTGAGTTTACCGGGAAAATTTCGATAAAGTCGCACACTCGTCGCGATTCGGCGGAATGTTTCCTCGAAACGCGAGCGCGGTGGAGGCAGTTCCCGTGAAGAGGGAGAAGGGCACAGAAGCGCCAGTCCCGCTACCGTTCCAATTCCCCACGCAATCAAGACTGCCCAAGACGCTTTTTCTAGTGTTGGCGACAGTTCAGGCTGCCAAAGAACACCCATTCCCAGAACAGCTAACCCCGCCATCATGAAAATCGCGTAAAGTCCGATCATTCGGTCAATAAACACTGACGCAAGAATTACTGAGCCGGCATGTTCTTCTTCTTTCTTCATCTGTCGGGTTAATAACCACGCTTTCAGAAGGTCACCCCCCACAATTCCCATCGGCGCAAGATTAAAAAGATACCCAATATATCCGACACGGAGCGTGTTCCAAAATCGGGCAGGCATTTTCTGAATCCGCATAAGCCACCACCAACGGACAATCGTGGCAAGAACTGCGAGGAAGGTAAAGAAGAATCCGAGCGCCAACGACGTCCAGATTTTCTCACCGTGCAGAAGCTGTTTCATCGTTTCTTCATCCTGCATAGCCTGATAAACAAGAAAAAGCAGAATGCCGAGCGAAATACCAATTTTCACACAAAAAATCGCGAAAGAACGGCATCTCTGACGAAAAGTTTTCGGTTTTTTTTCCATGGTGTAAGAATGGTTCAAGTAACGGATAGGGTACACAAGCGATATGCCCGTATACCCCTTATTTTTTCGTTTTTATGTAGGCAGGATATCTTAACGTTATACCCTCGAATCTTATCTCCGAGCAGGTTCATAGTGGGGACGCGTAACACCTCGGCGTGTCGGATTATATGGATTAAAATACGCAGCTTCTTTTTCGTCCTGCTCCTTTTCATCCTTCTCGGCTTCTGCATCCTGCTTTTCTTTATCCGTCATCGGCTGCTTTACGGAATTCGGGTCAACATGAACCGTTGGACCACGGCCAGAAAATCCATAAGACGCCCCCGGTTTATTCGCATTCATGCCCGTATTCATCTGACCGTAGGAGGCTCCGACCGTAGACACTCCGACATTCGTGTTAAACTGAACCTGCTGCTGAACCGCCTGCTGATTCTGGTTCTGCTGGACAGTATTCAGTTGATTCTGCATCTGCTGACGTTTCTGCTCAGCCTGAATTGCAGGCTTCACATATAGATTATAATTATCGATTCCCGTATAGTTATCACGACGATACAAGTTCATATACGGACTTAAAATTGGAGCCGGTTCATAATTCGCGAATGGTTTCTCTGGCGCAACGGACGGGGTATGCTGGCCATACTGGACTGGTCCATTAAAATCACGCACGACAGGCTGAGACTGCATATTCTGATACGGATTCAGTGAGGGCATCGGGCTCGCCGTTCCCGGAATTCCCGGCATTCCCGGCACATTGCCACCTTGCGTAAATTGAGAATTTACCGAATTGGGCGTAACACTCTGAATCGGCGCACGGGTCGGTGCTCCCGACTGAACAGAAAGACCCGGCGGTGTCGCAGACGGCGTCATGGCAGTTCCCGGCGCTGGGTACTGCGCAACGGAAAAACTACTCGTCAAAATAAACGCGGAGCAAAAAAGCCCCACCCGCGAAACGGCATACATGAAAGTCATGATTATCCTCAACTCGGAAATGGTGACATCTCTGAAAAATGTTTACTCTCCTATTTTACACGAAATTTTATTTCATGGGAAGGTGTATTTTCTATTTTTCGCCAAAATTTCACGAAATTTATAAAAAAAATGGAAATTTTTTCCACACTCTCATAAAATGTCCCTATCTAAAACGAAAAGCGACGTAATTCACGCCGCTTTTCTGTTTTTTTTCAGAAAGTTAAGTTACTTAACTTTCTTTAACTTCTCTTAAATTTTATAACGAAGGTCTCCGAAAAGGAAACTCATGCCGATTTTCGATTTCGGATGATCATAAGTCCCAAACCACCGAGAATCAGGAGTGCCCACGTCGCCGGTTCCGGAATCGCAGTGCTGTTTCCGAACGTCATATAAAGTCCCGACGCATCAGAAGTCAAGAACCCACGCAAGTCGGAATTCGTCAGCGAATACGTCAGACTTTCCGCTAAATCCGGATTTAGGATTCCACTCGCTAACGTAACCGTCGTCAGATTGTTCGTCAATTCTCCATCGAACGAGAAAACCCAATTCGTGTCGATTATGTTCACATTTCCCGTAGCGTCCAGCCACGTCCACCCGTCAGCCTGTTCCAGACCAGTCAAATCCACATAAACCGTCGAATCCTCAATCGACAAGTCGCCGTCAATCGTCATTTTGCCGTCCGTCTCGGAGAGATAAAATGCCGAGTTTTCAAGTGTGAAACCACCCACAGCATTCTTCGCATTCGTCAGACGGTAATCGCCATTTTTCATCGTCAATGCACCCGTTCCGGTAATTTGACCATTGAAAATTGCCTTCGTACCATTCTGGGAATCAAACGAAACGTCCTGATTCAGCGTCATCGGCTGGTCGAAAATCATCATCTTCGACACGTGCAACGGTGAGCCACATAACACGCCGTTTTCGTCGAAATTCATGAGTGTGAAGGACGCGTCACCCTTTCCGTCCGCCGTGAAACCGGAAGTAGAGGCACCGAAACCGATACCGTCCGGCATACCGGAAGTGTTGCTCGCCTCGGTCGTCGGTCCCGATCCGCCGCTACCATTATAGACGCGTAAATCAATTTCGTAGATGTGTCCTTCCGTGAAGTCGTACTGCCCTTTTGCAAAACTGCTCCACGATCCATGATTTATGAGCGTTTCCGAAGTTCCAGCCGTAATATCTGTGATTTTCAGATACGCGGCATCATCATACATTTTCCCGAAATACATCGTGAAACTCTCGTCCGCGACCAGATTGGCGGACTGATACACCCATGTCGTCGTCCCGCCGATACTGGTTCCTGTATATGTCGCATTCTGCGTCTGAACCATTTTTTCCGGCGTTGTCACAGTCTGTATGTCCGATTTCACAATCGAACCTTCATACCACCCCGGTTCCAGAGCGTCAAGCGTCACTTCCGTTGCGGAATTAAAGACCACGGCACCCGTTCCGAGCGGTTTCTGCGAGTTGAGCGACAGTTTTGCTACGTTCACTTCCGTACCGCCCGTGTAGGTGTTCTTTCCCTGAAGGTGAACTTCCGAGTTGCCAGTTCCCTGAAGAACCAGTTTTCCCTCGCCCGTGATACTTCCAGTCGAGACGATTTTCCCGGAATTTCCCGCGTTGAACGTCAGCGTTTTTCCGGTCGTAACATTATAATCGCTTGTCGTATTTAGAACCGAGCTAGTCATGTTAAGACCGTCGATTCCCGCGATTTTCCCATCCGTAATCGTCAGCGAGCTATATGCTGTCTTGGCATCATCCAGCGTAGCATTTTCGCCCGTCTTGATACCGAAACCGAGAGGGTAACCGCCGGAAGGACCGACGCCACCGCTACCTTGACCGCCACGAATGTCGATAAAGTACCGTCCTGCAGTCAGGTCAACAGAACTGACCACGACATCATCCCATGTTTCCGAACTATCACCAGTTTGATCGAGAACAGTTCCAACAAGCTCCAAGCCATTCGCGCTTCGGAGAACAATAATCGTCTCACCCAGCGTGCCGTCTTCGTTGATCGGCGTAATCGTAACTTGTCCGTTATCGTCAAAAACCTTCCGGAAAGAAAGTGTCTGGTCGCTATCCAACATGATGTAACCGGAGTAGGAAATTGTCGTATACCCAGGAAATACGTTTGAGTCGGAGGTATTTAACATATCCGTATTGTCCGAGAATTCGGTTACTAAAATTCCACCCGTCATGTTATTATTGCCGGAAAGGACAGTTTTTCCCCACTGTGCGGAAGTCGTCGTGATTTCCGTGTCACCATTCACATTCACTTTCGCCACGTCCATGTCGTATGTCTGAATCGTACCACCCGCGAAATTGACCGTTCCCGTACCTTTCAGATTCAGACTCTGATATTCACCCTGATTCAGATTCAGCGACGCACTGTCTACGGTGAAGGTTCCCGTTACATTATTCGTCGAGACGTTCAAAACTCCAGAACCATTTCCATAAACGCGTCCGATTCCCGTTAGACCTGCAACCGTCTGTGTCGTTCCATTCATGTTCAGGTTCGCGCCACCGTTCGCCTGAATCAGTTCCACGGTTGTTCCTGTCGGAAGCAGGTTATCCGCAGTCACCGATAACGTTGCATACGATCCCGGATCATTCCACGCATTTTCCGTTACACCTATAACTGTCTTTCCAGTATAGGTTTTTGCCGTCCCTTCCAGAACCAACGAGACGCTATCATATATTACACGCAAATTCCCATCACCGTTAATATTACCAGAAAGATATAATGTATTTTGGCTACACATACGGAAATCGACATCACCAGTGAGCGTAATTTCATTATCCAACCGAAAGGTATTGGTATTCACGAAAAAATCCACATTATTTAGTGCAATCTTGCCAGAACCAAGATAGTTTTCTCCATTGTCGTTTACTTGTAGTTCCAAAACACCACCAGTTACGCTCATATCACCAGTATTATATTGCTTGGTTTTAATATATCGATGTCCACTTGTATCCCAGACCAGTTTAATGTCACTGTTCGTCCCATCGGCGTTTCCCAGCGTAGCATAAAGGTTACTCGCTTCCGTCATCGTCAGAATAGACTGCGTCGCGGCAGTATTAATCACACGGGAAGAGGTATCTTGCGTTGCCGTTCCACTTACGTCCTGCGTGAGAGACTGAATATATTTCGTCGTGAACGAATTTCCATTCACGTCCAGTATCGCACCGCCGAGCTTCACACCACCGGTAAAGTCGGTAAACGTCGCGCCCGTCGCAAGTTGAGCGGTTCCGTAAGTCGTCGTGTCATTCACCGTCCAAGTCGTCGGCGTAAGCGTCAAGTCACCACTTCCCGTCACACCATCCACCGTGGTCGGCGTCGCGACATCCAAGTTCACCGTCACGCCGTCCGTCCCGGTATCCACAACCGCCGCATTCACAGTCTGAAAACTCACCGCCGCAGGGATTAAACCACTCAAAACCGTTGCTAAAGCCAATAATTTACGCATTTTCGGTCCTGTATCTTTTATTCTAAACGCTAATTCGTTTTTTATCCATTCTTTCCAATTATCCAGAGGCGCAACCCAAAAAAATCACACCATGACCTATTTATTTTACACCAGAGTTTTTATGTGTCAAGTAAATTTTTTAGAAAAAAACGAAAATTTCTATAATTTCTTGAAAAAATTTCCATCTCCCTCTTGAAAACTATCGGTATCTATAGTATATTAAAAATAATCTGGAACCTTTTAACACTTCCAACTTCCTACCAAAAGAAAGGATAATATCCATGTTACGTCCATTTTCTGCATGTCTCGCACTGTTTTTTGCGTTTTCGACGATGTTTATTTACGCGGACGAAATCCCTCTCGCGTCGCTCATCGAGAAAATGAAGGCGCAGATTAACTCGGATACCCCACCGACTTCCGTTTCTGAAACACAATTCAGCGCGAATATCGTCGTGTGTGACCAGAATAAACAGAAAATTCTCATTCTGAAACCGGGAACCGACTGGAACAAGCCAGAATCAGTCGTCTGGGAATGGTCGGCGGAACAGTCACCCCAAATTGCGCCGGCACACCGGAGCTGGTTCAACGCTCCCAGCGAGTGTAAACCAGCTCGCGGAACCTCGCACCTTCTTGTAACTGCATCCAGCGGAGGCGTCGCGCTGATTCGTCTCGCGGACAAAGCGTGTCTGTTTTACGCGCGGATTGATGGAAATCCACATTCCATCGAGCTTCTTCCCGACGGAAATATCGTGACGGTTTCCAGCGGCGGACTTTTCACCCTCTGGGCAGTTCCGGAAGGAAACGACGCAATTAACTCCGAGACACGTCTCACCCCCAATCCGCGTGGTGCTCAGTACTCCCTGCGTGGCGGTCATGGTTGCGTCTGGGACGACAAAGAACAGCGTCTCTGGGTTCTCGGTTACGATGAACTCGTCGCGTACCAATACAATTTCGACAAGAAAAATCCGGCACTCACACGGGATATTACCGTTTCCGTAGACGGCACCCCAGCGGATGACGGTCACGATTTATACCCCGTCCCGAATCAGCGCGCGTTCTTCGTCACCGGTCACCACGGCGTAGGCGTTTTCGACATGAAAACACGGAAAATTACCTCACTTCTCCCCGACACGGATTCTGGCGCTGACCTCCACATTAAGAGTATTTCCCTCTCCCCGGAAGGTTTCCTACTGGTTCAGTCGCCGACGGAAAGATGGTACTCTGACCGCATTCCGTTCTTTAACCGTTCCCTCACCCCCATCGGCACACGTTCCGGAGCGAAAATCTACAAAGCACGTTGGTGGGTCGAGAAATGGAAATAAAAAATAAAAATTAGGAAACTATTAGAAGTTTTGAAAAATGTCTGGGGCGACTGCATCTGTAAAATGCCTCCTCCCCAGACGATTTCTTTGACTCTTATTGATACATCTTTAAATATTTTACATCCCGACTTCACTCATGATTTTCGCGAATTCTTCCGACGAAACCGGCTTTTCGACGACCGTGACCTGTTCCAACAGCCACTTAAACGTCTTCTTTTCCATCTCCGCCGCACGGAACATGTGGAGAAGTTGCGGATTCGACTTATACGCCTGCAAAATCTGTGGTGCCTGCGGTCCGTACTTCTGTAACTCCAGCTTGAGCGCTTCCGTCATTTCTTCGTCCGTCAGCGTGATTCCATGTTCATTCGCCAGCTGAACCAACAACACTCCCTGCTGAGCGCGACGCGTCGCGATTTTCGTCGCTTCCTCTTCCGAGAGTTCTGGATCATGCGAACAGAGAATCTCGACTTCACTCTTCACTATATCCGCCGGCGCTTCCATCGGGAATTGATCCGCCATTTTTTCCATTAACTCATGACGAGCTTTCTCGAAAGCCGCCTCGTTCATGTTTTCCTGAATTCCCTCAGTAATCGCCTTCCGCAAGTCGGCCATATTTTCAACGCCGAACTGCTTCGCGAACTGGTCATCGAGAACCGCCGGTTTCTTCTGTTTCAGTGCTTTAATCGTGCAACGAAAAACCGCCTTTTTCCCAGCCAGCTCTTTCGCATGATAATCTTCCGGGAACGGAACACGAACATTCACTACGTCACCGATATTCCGATTCTCAAGCTGTTCCTCGAAACCAGGAATAAACGAGTTCGAACCAAGTTCCAACGGATAATCCTGTCCGCTTCCACCAGGAAATTCCACGCCGTCAATCGAGCCGACGAAATCAATTACTGCGACATCACCCTTCCGACTCGGACGAATCAGTAATACCGGCGCCAGTTGTGGATGCGCTGCGGCCAGCTGCTCAATCGCAACATTTACATCTTTTTCTTCCGGGACGCATGTCAGGCGCTCGACGGTTACATTTTTCAGTTCTTCAAGTGTTGGAATAGCCATTTTCACTCCTTAAGTTAAAGTCTATAATATTCCTTTATTATAACATATTCCCGCCGAAATACAAGGGAAGAAACATAACTTTTTCACAGTTTCCGCGATTTTCTGGAATATTTTCTTCCGTTTCACTCTGTCTCTTCTTCGGTTTCATCCATTTCTGTAGCCATTTCAGCGTCTGTTTCTGAACCATCTGCTTCTGCGTTATTTAAGTCAGAATTTTCTGCGTCTTTATCTTCGTAAAGCACGCTTTCCGCGTCCCTTGAGGAAGTCTGAATCATCTCCAGAATCTGTGCGCGGAAGAACCAACCGAGACCAGCAAGAATCAGAAGAACCAGAATACACCCGAGTGAATTACCCGATTTTTTTCGGCCACCGCGACTGTTCAGGAGCGTTTTAATTGCCGCAACACGTTTCTGAACGTCTGTAACCGTGGTTTTCATACTAATCTGAATATAACCTTCCCGGAACTGCCGGATTAAATCGCCCAGACGCCGCAAACTTTCTGCATCGTCAGCAATCGTCCGAAATTCCCGCTTTACTTCAGCATCTGCATTCATGAAAAGGTCCACGATTTCCTTAATATGCTGTTCCAGCACGTCGAGTGTTGCTCCTGGAATCACATAATCCGGGTCCGCGAGCTTTTCACTCACTGGAGCAATGAATTTCAGCATTTTCACACACTGAGACTGCATTTTTTTCGAGAAATTAGCCATATTTATCCTCTATTCTTATCTTATTTTTTATCCTATTCATTTTTATAGCCCGTAATCAAGATACAAAGCATCATAATTACGGGCTATTTTGTAATTAAGTTTTTTCAAATACTTATTTCGGTTCTTCCAGCGTCACAATACCGCAGTCAATATACTGACCGCCCATGGTCTGCTTGCAGTGAATCGCAATCGTATTTTTGCCAGCGCGGAACGCTTTTCCAGCTTCAGCACTCACTTCATACGTCACAAAATCCTGTGTGTAACCTTTCGTCGCCAACACCAAAACGCCGTTGATGTACACCTCCGCATCTTCATCGTGATACATTTTCAACGCGAAAGTGCGACCTTCCACACTATCCAGTTCAAACGTACGACGGACCCAGATTTCCGAGGTATCCCATTTCGTCTCACTGGTAACATTCGGTGGGTTACCATTCCCCAATTTTTTACCAGTCTTCCAAGCCGACGCGTCGAAATCGCAATCCTTCCAGTTTTCTGCCGGAGTGTCCGTCGTGTAGGACCATTCCTGTTCCAGCGGGGAGACGACTTTCTCAATCGGAGCCGGTTTATAAAGACGCGAGTTAATTTTCGCGACATTCTCCCAACCCATCTTGTCGACTTTACGGTCATAGCTCATTAGACCATTGACTTCAACTTCGACGTCGGTTGTCTGCGTGTAAACCGCCGCGGAGAGACCTTTATCAATCAGTTTCCGCAACGCGACAATCAGATTCGTGTAACGGGCACGCAACGCTTCATTATCCGCGAAGGAAACGTAACCCCAGTTCCCCTGTTTTTGCCACGCATTGTCCGGGCAAGGCAGTCCGAGACCACCGAATTCACCCAGAACCGTTGCACGATTTTCTTCCGGCGGGAACATTCCAGGACCCGGATAATTGTGCATGTCGTGCACGTCGCCACAATTACGGTCAGTCCAACCACTCGGACCATCCACAAGGCGCGTCGGGTCAGTTTCTTTTGTCCAATTCAGAACTTTTTCCGTGTCGAACTGTCCCCAACCTTCATTAAACGGAACCCACATCACGATGGACGGCGAGTTCTGCAACGTCGCGATAATTTCGCCCCATTCATGATAATAGTTCTTCGCAGATTCTTCGCTACGCTGAATGTCAGGAGCGTCGCCCCAAATAGGAGTATCTCCATTCGGCATGTCCTGCCACACGAGCAACCCCATCTTGTCGCACCAGTAATAGAAACGGCGCGGCTCGACCTTCACATGTTTACGCAACATGTTAAAGCCCATCTTCTGCGTCATTTCAAGGTCATATTTCAACGCTTCGTCAGTCGGAGCCGTGTAAAGTCCATCCGGCCACCAACCCTGATCCAACGGACCATACTGGAAGATGAATTTGCCGTTAATCATCATGCGCGTAATACCATCTTCGGTTTTTCCGAGCGTCGAGGTACGCATACCGATATAACTTTCGACATTATCGACCGTCCGCTGATTGACGGAGAGACGATACTTCACCGTGTACAGGAACGGTTTTTCTGGCGACCAGTATTTCACATCTTTCACTGCACCCGCCATGCGGAAGAAGCCGTCTTTTACCATTGCACCACCGCTGTAAATACGGACGCCCGTTTCCGGGTCAATCACGTCAGCTTCCACGAACACGGTCGCTTTTTTATCCGCAACATCCGCGAACCCCTGAATGACCATGTTTCCGTCGAGTGCCGGGACGAGCTTTCCGTCCACAACTTTCGCAGCGTAACCCGCGCAATTCAGCAATTTACCTTCTTTCGCGACCGGTTCCATCCAGACAGAACCCCAGATACCCGACACCGGAGTGTAGAAGATTCCTCCCGGCTTCATTTTCTGTTTTCCATACGGCTGCCAATTCGTATCGGTCGGGTCATAAACCGTCACGACCACTTCCTGCTCGCCCTCGGCTTTCAACGCACTCGTAATGTCGAAACTGAACGGCGCGAAACCGCCCGTGTGCGAACCGACAACTTTACCGTTAACCGCAACTTCTGTTTTCCAGTCACAAGCCTCGAAGTTCAAAACGACGTTTTTACCTGCCCAATTTTTCGGAATGGTAAACGTACGATGATAGACGACATTATCTTTCTCCGTGACCGAACGTTTCACTCCCGACAACGCGGATTCTACCGGATACGGAACGAGGATTTTTCCGTCCCATGCTTCCGCTTTCTGGTCAGCCGGAACAATGGCGTAATCCCACAGACCATTCAGACTCTGCCATGCGCCACGGACGAACTGCGGACGTGGATATTCCGGAAGAGCATTTTCTGGAGAAACTTCCGCTGCCCACGGTGAGTAAATCGGATTCTCTTTCAGCTGCCAATCTGCAGCACAAACAACAGCGGGAATGCTCAGCAACACACTCCAGAGCGTTGCCAGCGAGAGCAAATTTTTAGTCATTTTGACTCCTTATGGTTGGAAAATTGAATTAAAATTCACGTTGTTTCTTTATAAATTATAGCATAACCGACGAACCCCATTTTGTCAAGGAGTACATACAAAAAATTTTACGAATTTTCCCGATGTGACAATTGCGACGAAAACGCAGGCAGACAGATTGCGACATATTCAGCACCAGGTTCTTCCGGCGAGGAATACTGTACCAATTCCCCAGCCGGAGCTAAAACCGCCTGATTTTCGCGGACAACCGTGACCGTTCCATCTTCCGAAGTAAGATACAATGCCCCCCGTAAAACGAGCGTATACTCGTCGAATTCTGGTCTCTGCGCCGGTTCACTCCAGCCAGCTTTACTCGTCAGCCGCGCGATACTGATGTCGCCCTGTTTCGTGCTGATTCTTCCAAAAAATTCCTCTATCGTCATCGTCGGATCCGGAAAACGGACTGCCTCGGTTATCAGTTTAGGCATATTTTCTCCTCATTATTGATGATTCTCACAAAATTTGTCACATAATCATCCGGTGAACGTCCGGTAGAATCGTACATTTCCCCGTATTTGCGATTAGACGCTCTAAATCCGCCACACTTTCCAGCGACATAATATTAATGTCTTCCAGCAACTCGCCATCTAGTCGAGAAATGAAAAAGACCCGGTACTGCGACAGTATATTAATCATCGAGACCGCTGAATCCGCGTCTGGGAGCTTTTCACGACGGATAAATTTTTCTGCCGTCTCTGTGTCCTGAACCTGTCGATATATCTCTAGCGAGCGTGGTAATTCCCCCGTCAATTCCGTACAGAGCACGATAACGCCGTTATCCGCGTCCGCAATTTTCGCTGCATTTTCCAGCGCGCGCATGACCGTCGTCCACGATCCAGAATCCCGACCAGTTATCGTCGCCAGCACTAAATCCGCTTTCTGTGACGTTAAATTCGTCCAAATTTCCTGATACTGCGAGTATCCGTCACGTGCCACTTCCTCATAATTTCCCACCAGAATACGCGCAATCCCTGACATTTTTAACGATTCCGTATTTTTAGAAACCTCTAATATTTCTGATGGCTCCATGATACTGACTTCCACCTGAGGAATACCGGGAAGAATCTGCATCATACAGAAAACGCCGAGTTGCCGTGTTGCGTCTTCTATTTCGCGCTCCAATTCGTGCATAAGCGCGTGTTGTGTCACGTGCATTTTCGGCCCGAAACCAAGAAAACGTTTCTGCGTTTCCGTGTCGGAAAAAGCCGGATAAATCGGCGTGTGAATTCCCACATAACCCGGCGTATTTTTCGACTGGAAATACCCAATTGGCAACACGAATTCCGCCTCGAACAACGCACGCTGAATCACGAGCGTTTCATTACTCTCCGTCACGCCAAGAAGAGCCATTTCTTCTTTCTGGTCCGGATGATGTTTCAGAATCTTCACCCGCTCACGAAAATGTTCAAGCAGAGAGCCTTTTCCTGACACAGAATTCTCTCCTGACACAGAATT
>JAUNAI010000104.1 GCA_030527705.1 Planctomycetia bacterium
ACCGAAACTCGACGTGGACGAGCATGGGTGGGTGAAGCGTCTTGAGCCGGGCTGTTACGCGGAAACGCCAATGTGTACGATTGACGGTGGGCACTTTCCGAGTGGGGTTTATACCGTGTTTTATTGCGGAAAAGGGAAGATTACCTTCATGAACGCGACGGTTCAGAAGGAGGAACCGGGACGGATAGAAGTGGCAGTCGAGAGTAAATACGGAGCGTTTTGGCTTCAGATTCGTGAGACCGACCCGGAGAATCCGATACGGGATATTCGCGTGTACATGCCGGGATATGGGACGAGTAAGAGTCGGAAAGCGTATGGAGAGTGGAACCCCGGCTTCCTCGCGACGTGGCGCGGTGTCGATACCGTCCGGTTCATGGACATGCAGGAGACGAATAACTCAGAACTTGAGAAATGGTCGGACCGACCGGTAAGGGAAGATGGAACGTTTACACGGAATGGTGCGCCAGTGGAAACGCTCTGTGACCTAGCGAATCGGCTCGACGCGAATCCGTGGTTCTGTGTCCCACACCTCGCGGACGATGATTTCGTGCGGAATATGGCGAGAACAATTCGGAAGAATCTGAAACCGGGACTGAAGGTGTATGTGGAGTACTCGAATGAGGTCTGGAACGGGCAGTTTAAGCAGTGTCAGTACGCGGAAAAGATGGGAAAAGCCATCCTCCCCGACGGGAAACCGTGGGAGTGTGCGTGGGCGTGGACAGGGCACCGGTCAGTGGAGATTTTTAAGATTTTCGAGAAGGAATTCGGACCGGAGAAGGAGCGTCTCGTGCGCGTGATTGCGACACAGGCGGCGAATGCGTACGTTTCAGAACGGATTCTCGAGGTAAATGATGCAGGGAAACACGCCGACGCGCTGGCGATTGCGCCGTACGTCATGCAGTGCATTAACTCGGAATGGGCGGACGGTGTCGTTTCTGCCGGCGTCCCGGGCTGTAAGGAATACATGGAGAAAACCGCCTTGCCACAGGCGATTAAGTGGATTCAGGAACAGAAGAAAATTGCCGACAAATACGGTCTTGAACTGGTCTGCTACGAGGCAGGTCAGCACCTAGTCGGACTCTGGGGCGCGAATGACCGTCCGGAAGTGAATGAAATCTGTTATGCGGTAAATGCGTCGGAAGAAATGGGAAAGATTTATGAGGCGTATTTCAGAGCGTGGGAAGAGTGTGGCGGTGGGTTAATGTGTCATTTCTCCTCGACCGGTCAGTGGAGTAAGTGGGGCTGTTGGGGACTGCGCCAGTACGCGGACGAAAAACCGGAACAGTACCCGAAATTCCGTGAGTTCCTGAAGGCGATGGAGCGGTGGAATAAGTAAAAAACACCCAAGAAGTAAGTAATCGAAAATTGCGATTAAAAGGTTCAGCCTCCCCTTTTAGGGGAGGCTGGGGATGTTACCCCACTTACAGGCGTCACGACATGACGTGTAACAAGTTCCTCCTGAAAGGTGAACACTTGCGTAATGAGTTTCCCCTCTAATCCCTTTATGCTAGGGATTCAAAAAATCAAAACCTCGCCCTACTTTTTGAAATTTTGTACCTCTCACTGATATTAGGCTGTTTATAAATACCTTTCCTCTTTAATCATGGTATCCAGCTCTATTTTCAGTCGCTGGAGGATTTCTTCATATGGGAAAGAACCTAAAAGGGTTCCCTGACGCTTCAGATTGACACAGGTTGGGCCGCACCAGAGCCCTAAATCCGCGTGGTCCGTCTCTCCCGGTCCATTCACTCGGCACCCCATGACGGCAATCGTGATGGGGAATTCACGCGCGTAATGAGTCATCTCATGCACTTGCGTCGCCAATTCAACGAAACGTCCGTTCTGAACCCGAGAGCAACTCGGGCAGCTGATAATGTTTAATCCATCACACTTCCAGCCGTCAGTCACCGTCCTGCGCCCAGCCGACACGTCCTGAATCAGTGCCATTCCAGCCTCCACTTCCTCCCTTTTTCGGCTATTCGGTACCGTCAGTGAAATTCTCAAGGTGTCGCCAATTCCCTCGAAAAGAAGAGGTTCCAACGCAGCACGACTTTTCTGAATTCCGACTGGAGGAACCCCAGCTTCCGTCACACCGAGATGAAGAGGCACTTCCGGGTGTTTTTCCGCGAAAAGACGGTTAATCATCAACACATTTTCAGGGTCAGAATCCTTCAGAGAAACGCAGAAACGCTCGAAACCGATCTCTCCCATCCACGCAACATGCTCCATCGCGCTCTCGAAAATGGGGTTCTCCTCCGCCTTTTTCGTAGGGTCAATCGAGCCACAATTAATACCTATGCGCAATGCGACGTCATTCTTTTCCGCAACGGAAACGAGCCAACGCACCTTCTCCCGCCACGGCAAGTCCGTTTCCACATGGTGTAAATGACCCGGATTGTACCGGATTTTCGCAACGTAGGGAGCGATTCTTTCCGCGATACGGTAATTTTCCTGAAGGTCGACAGACAGGTTAATTTTATCCCGTAACTCACCGTTCAGAGCACGAATTTTTCCCGCCAGCGCCTCCAGCGCGTCCGCGTCATTTTGGGAGTCACACGCCACTCGGACGATTCCAGCTCCCACCTCAGTCAGCTCAACGACTTGCCGGAAAGTCGCCTCGACATCCTGAGTTTTCGTCGCGCACATACTCTGAATCACAACGGGGTGTTTCGCACCAATCGCCACAGACCCGATACGGATTTCACGCGTTGGTTTTCTCTGAATGAAAGTAGTCATAGAAAAAATCCTGAAAATTTTTAATAAAGTGGTAAAATTTGCCGATAATATTAGTGTGAGAAGTCATGCGATAATCCGTGCGGTCTTTCGCGTGTTACACGCCGGAAATTACGTTTCACACAACGGAAATCACGTGTCGTACGAAGACTTCATACGTTATTTTACCGTAAATTGAAAAGAAATCAAGGGTCACGTCCTTTTTTCGCTCGGCGACTGCATGATTTTCTTAAAAATTTCGGATTTTTTCGGGGAATCCATTTAATTCGTGGTGCGTGTACGGTCGCGGATTTTATGATATTTATTAAAGGAGGCAGTTTCTGTGAGTCAGGATGTGAATATTCTTGCGTTGGTAAAAGGGACCGAACGGTATATCTTCCTGTTTAGTGAAGAGAAAAGAGCCGAGACGTTCCGGACGCTTGCCCGATTTGCTTCCAATCCGGAATTGAGCTTCACTTGGTATGACGCGGCTGTCTTAAGCCAAAAAATCCGTCAGGAAAATAAATCACAGACGGTAAATATTAACACGATGGATTTTTAAAAGAACTTTTACGAAATCTTCTGCTGATTCTGTAAGCTCTGAGACTTTCAGTAAATTCAGGTGAGAGTTATGGAAATATGAAAGGGCTTCAGGAAAGTATCAGGGAGATGTAGGAAAGTTTCAAGAAAGAGTCAGGGAAATATGGAAGTTTTTCAGGTAAAAGCCAGAGGAATATAGAAATATTTCAGGTGAGTTTTAGGGAGATGTAGGAGAGTTTCAGGTGAGAAATTCTGGGGTTTCCGAAGAAGGTTAAAAAAATTTCGAGAAATTCAGTTAAAATTCCCTCCCCCCCCCTTGTGAAAATAAAAAGTTCTGTTATAATGCTTTACATACTTAAACGATTCAGATAAGACTTGAATTTAGTAAAGTCGAATTGATGAAATGTTGGGTGCGTAGCTCAGTTGGTTAGAGCGCCGCCCTGATAAGGCGGAGGTCCCTGGTTCGAATCCAGGCGCACCCATTTAGGGGAGTTTTTAGAACTCCCTTTTTTTATGTTTATATGTCTGATTCCACTCGAAGATTCAGGGAAGGGCGGTCCTTCCGGCAGTTATTTCTGAAACGCGAAATGACGGAAAAACGGAATTTTATCATAGGTCAGGTATAAAGCATAAATATTGTGGAGTGTTTTCATGTTGCTGATTGCGATTGAGAGTTCATGCGACGAAACGGCGGCAGCTGTGATTCGGGAGGATGGCGAAATTCTGTCGGAAGTCGTGGCGAGTCAGGCGAAACTGCATGCTGAGTACGGTGGTGTCGTGCCGGAATTGGCGTCACGAGCGCATTTAGAGCGTATTTTGCCAGTGATTGACCAAGCGGTAAAACGGGCAGGGATTACGCTTTCCGATTTGGACGCGGTCGCAGTGACGAATTGTCCGGGACTGGCTGGTTCACTTCTGGTCGGTGTCGTGGCAGCAAAAACGTTAGCACTGACGCTCGGAGTACCGTTAATTGCGATAAATCACCTGATGGCGCACGTTTACGCTTGTAGAATCGCGGCGAATAAAGATGTTTTTCCGTGTGTCGGGCTGATTGTCAGCGGTGGGCATACAAGTCTGTATCGGTGTGAACACCCACTTGATTTCGAGTTGCTCGGCGCGACGATTGATGACGCGGCTGGTGAGGCTTTTGATAAGGTCGCCGCGATGTTGCAGTTACCTTATCCGGGTGGACCGAATATCCAGCGCGTGGCAGAGCAGGGGAACCCGAAAGCGTATCGGTTTCCGCGTACCTTCAAGAATGAACCGGAAAATTTGAATTTCAGCTTCAGTGGGTTAAAAACGGCAGTGCGTTATCAGCTGGTCGGTGAAGGGAAACAGAGTTTCGAGAATCTGGTTATTTCGGAGGCTCAACGTGCGGACATCGCGGCTTCTTTTCAGGAGGCGGTTGTGGACGTGTTAGCGACGAAAGCTCGGCAGGCACTGAAAATGACAGGGATGAAGAATCTCTGTGTCGGAGGTGGTGTTGCAGCGAATGGTGTTCTGCGTGCCCGACTGGAACGTGACGCGAAGCGGTTCGGCTACGAGTTTTTTACAGCACCACTAAAGCTCTGCACGGATAATGCCGTCATGGGAGCGATTGCGTGGGAACGTTATCGGGCAGGGGAATTTGCTTCACTTGACCTGAATTTTGAGGCTGGTGTTGTTCGTGCGTCACGGAAGTAAAAAATCCTATAAATTTCCAAAAATTTTGTCTTTTTTAGGAAATATTACTTGACATACCGAAGTGTTGGTGTAAAATAACTCTGTATTAATTGATTGATCATTTCATGAACATTATGTTCGTACTTTATTTTTGAGGGAAAATATGATATTTTTACGAAAATTGAATCGTTTCGTGTTGCTCATTCCTACCATAGTTGGTTTTTCATGTATCGGCACGAACGTTCTCTTCGCAGAGCCAACGTGGATTGAGAATCAGAGTGGTTCACTTCTTGAAACGAGTAACTGGAATAATGGATTCCCATCCGCCACGGAAGCTGGTTCAATTACTGGAGGAACCCAGACAATTAGTGATTTTACGCTCAACGATTTTTCCCTAAACGTGAAAGGTGGAACGACAACCGTTGCAGGTATTGCTACCATCGGTAATGGTACGAATGCGGTGACTTTTAATATGCCGAGCTGGAGTGAGTTAAAATTCACTGGTGGATTAACTATCAAAAGTGGTTCTTCTGTCAATATCACAGACGGAAAAATAGGAATTGATTCCACCGTTGCGTCGAGTTTCGATGATGTTACCATTGGTGTTACAACGGATAATGTCGCGAACTTCATGACTATCGAATCAGGCGCAACCGTCACCACAACCAGAAAAATTCGTCTCGGTCGAGAAGTCGGTTCGGCTGGTACGCTAAACGTTTCTGGTATGCTGGAAACCTCCGATGAGCATGTGTTGGTCGGTCTCATGGGAACGGGTTCAGTGAATGTCGATGGTGGTAAACTCTCAATGACGCACAATAACGCGCAGATGATTTTAGGCGACAGTAATGACGGAAATTGCGTTGGAAACGTGACAATTACTAATGGCGGAACGATTACCGGAATAAACAGTTTCTCCATCGGCGACAAATCGACTGCTACTGGTACGGTAACGATTTCTGGGAAGAATTCTGGCATGAACGTTAAAAGTTCTATTTTCGTTGGCAAGGAAGGAAAAGGAAGTTTAAGTATTACGGACGGTGCGTATATCAGTTCCAACCAGATTAAGATCGGCGAAAGTTCAAGTGGTAACGGGACGATGACTATTTCAGGAAAAGACTCGACTGGTACCGCTTCGACCGTTACGGCTACGGACTTTATTTTGGTTGGTTGTAATGGAAATGGAACTCTAAATGTTGATTCCGGCGCAAAAATTAACTCAAAACAGATAATGATTAATGATACTGGTAATGGCGTCGGTACGATGACGATTTCTGGCTCCGGAACGAACGTCAATATTGACTCGGCTTTCTACGTAGGTCATAATGGTCAAGGTGCTCTGACTATTAGCGATGGTGCGTCGGTCACTGTCGGTGTTGAGTTTATAGTAGGAAATAACAAAAGAGAGAATTCAAATAATATCCTCACCATTGATAACGCGACGCTTACAGGGAACGGTAACCATATTATTCTTGGGCGGGCACAGAGTTCTCATATTACTATGCGTGGAGACAACGCAACTATCAACTTTAACGGTCGGCAAGTCTGTGGTCTCGCGGAGTATGGTGCTCAAGACGTCGTTTTCGATATGGAAGGCGGAGCGTTTAATGTGAATACGACTCCGACAACTCATGAAGGTTACTCACTTCACCAAAATGCGATTCAGAATCACTCCGGCGGAACCATGAATATCGGTAAATCTGACCTTCAGATTAACTTGCAACTTAAAGACCAGAGTGTTTATAACCTCTCTGGAAACGGAATTCTGAATGTCACCGGGGAGATGAATAAAGCTGATTCCGCAACTTTTAACATGACTGGTGGAACGCTAAGTACGAATAAGGTGAATTTCCATCTGGTTCAAGAAGGGGGAAATCTCTCACCTGGTATCGTCTGGGACGAAAATGCGGTATATAATATCGGCACAACAACGCTTTCAGATTATACGCTAAAAACAGGCGCGACGATTACGCTTGAAATTGCGGGTGATACTTTCGATCAAATTATTGTAACAGGTAATACCATTTTCGAACAAGGTGCGAATATTGAGTTGGCGTATGATGAATCCGTTCTTGATGCAGGTGATACTTTCGGTTTGTTCGAATTAAAAGGAAATGTGACTGGAGAAGAATATCTGCAAAATGCGCTTTCCGCTTTCGATTCAACTACATGGAATGTGAAATTTGATGATGTCAGCAACATGGTCAACTTCACATATACTGGATATGATCCGAACGCCGTTCCAGAACCTGCGACATGGGGGCTTCTGTCCTTGGGTGTAGCTATTTTCTTCCTACGTAGGATGAAAAAGTAAAATCTAGAAGGAGACCGGGGTATATGCCAACGGAATCAGATCCGATATTGGAGCGCTGGAATCGTGCGTTAACAATTATTCGAGCTGCAGGTTTTACTGTACGTGAAGAATGGATTGGCGGCGGTGGTGGACTGTGCGAGTTCGGTGGCAAAAAGTATTTTTTCTCGGACCAGTCGCTCTCGCTTTTTGAGAGGATCGACCAAGCGGAAGAGGCGGTCCGGGAAATCGAAAACGGTCTCAAAACTAGAAAGGAAAGTTCATGGAAAACTCGGCAAAAGGAAAATTAGCGCGTGAATTTTTTCATAAGGGCGCGAATTGTGCGCAGGCAGTCGCGTGTGCGTTCACGGAAGAATGTGGACAGACTTCGGAAAAAATGGCACGGTTGGCGTCCGGTTTCGGTGCTGGAATGGGAAGAATGCGCGAAGTATGTGGAGCCGTTTCGGGAATGACACTCGTAGCGAATCTCATTTTCGGACCGGATGACATCATGGATAAGGCAGGGAAAGATGCACAGTACGCGCACGTTCAGGCCTTGGCAGAGCGTTTTAAGGCGGAAACCGGCTCGATTGTGTGTCGGGAACTGTTGGGACTTGCGCCGAAACAGAGTGATTCACCAATTTCAGAAGCGCGGACGGAAACGTATTATAAAAAGCGTCCATGTGTAGAAATGGTTGTGTTGGCAGCAACCATTCTGGAAGAATATCTTCAAAACAGATAGAACTACTTAAAATAAGTAACGTATCCAGTATTAAAAATTCAAAAAACTCTTGATATTTAAGTAATAGGATTACGATTTAAATGATAGAATGGGTGAGTGGAAGATTATTTTATTAGAAAATAATCTTCCACTCACCTACTTATCATGGCTATCTTCTATCAGAGAGATTTTTTCTCCGTCTCCTTACCATAAACGTACACCGTGAAATTACTCATAATCCCCCTTACAGAGCAGGTGATGATGATAAACCGATATTTCACGTTGCGTTGGTATTAAAACGTTCCTAAAAATCTTGGTAATATGTGTAACCTCTCCCTCTCTCAGTCAATCTCCGCCAAAAAACGTCCCGCACACGCAGCAGCTGCTGCCATCGCAGGTGAAACAAGATGCGTACGTCCACCTTTTCCCTGACGTCCCTCGAAATTACGATTCGATGTAGACGCGCACCTCTGTCCCGGCTGGAGCTTGTCGGGATTCATCGCCAGACACATCGAGCACCCTGCCTCACGCCATTCGAAACCCGCTTCGGTGAATATTTTATCCAGTCCTTCTGCTTCCGCCTGCTGCTTCACAAGACCCGTTCCCGGCACGACAAGAGCAGTAACTCCCGGAGCGACCTTCTTCCCTTTCGCTACGGCAGCAGCCGCACGGAGATCCTCAATACGCCCGTTCGTGCAAGACCCGATAAAAACGTAGTCAATCGGAATATCGGTCATCTTTTCGCCACCCTTAAAATCCATGTACGCAAGCGCAGCTTCACAAGATTTCCGCTCCGTTTCATCTATAAAATCACTCACACACGGAATCGTTCCCGACATCGGCATAACCTGACCGGGATTCGTTCCCCACGTCACCATCGGCGTAATATCCGCCGCGTCCAGAACCACAACACGGTCATATTCAGCACCTTCATCCGTCACGAACGACTTCCAGAATTCGACCGCCTTGTCAAAATCCGCGCCTTTCGGGGAGTAAGGACGGTCTTTCAAGTACGCAAAAGTCGTTTCATCCGGCGCAACCATCCCAGCACGAGCCCCCATTTCGATGGACATGTTACACAGCGTCATACGCCCTTCCATACTCAGGGAGCGAATCGCCTCGCCGGTGTATTCCACGCAGTACCCCGTCCCGCCAGAGACGCCGATTTTGCCGATAATGTAGAGAATAACGTCTTTTGCCGACACGCCAGGATTCAGTTTCCCATTAACACGCACTTCCAGCGTTTTCGGTTTATACTGTAACAGCGTCTGCGTCGCGAGCACGTGTTCCACTTCCGATGTACCAATACCGAACGCCAACGCGCCGAAAGCTCCGTGGGTGGCGGTATGACTGTCACCGCAGACAATCGTCATTCCCGGTCGTGTAAGTCCCTGTTCAGGCCCCATCACGTGACAGACGCCCTGACGTGGATCGCCAACATCAAAAAGTGTTACACCAAAATCCGTCGCATTCTGCCGAAGCGTGTCAATCTGTTTCTTCGCAATTTCGTCCTCAATCGGCTTCGACCGATCCGTTGTCGGCACATTATGATCCGGAACAGCGAACGTCTTGTCCGTACGGCGAACAACGCGATTATTAATACGCAGACCCTCGAACGCCTGTGGGCTCGTCACCTCATGAACCAACTGAAGGTCGATATACAGAATCGTCTGTTTCCCTTCTTCCGCGTGGACAATATGATGATTCCAGATTTTCTCGAACATCGTCTGGGGTTTTGTCGTGGTCATACGATTCCTTCTTTCCAAAAAACACCGTAGGGAGTGAAAAAACAATAAATTATACTTGATCTTTATTTTACCCGAAACTGAAAAAATTTCAAGGTGGAGGGAGGAAACTTTTTCGATTTTTCCAGATTTTTTCCAAAATCGAATCTATAGATCCAATTTCGAATATAAACAGTAGAACGAATGCCATCAATTATAATCGACCTTAAAGAACACATGGGTGGTAGGTGCTCAAGGAACGAAATCCTAATGAGCCCGTAATGGAAAAGCTACAATCCTCCATTACAGACTCTATTCTTATAGACAGAGCACCTAAATTCTCCTTTTCAATTTTAAAGAGGATACTATTTCCGTCCCAATTCCGCAGAACGTTTCGTCGCAGCCATTACAGCGTCGTACATCGCAGCACGGACACCGTGGTTTTCTAATTCACGCATGCCTGCAATCGTCGTACCAGCCGGAGAAGTAACCCGATCTTTCAGGACGCCAGGGTGTTCTTTTGTCTCGAGAACCATATCTGCCGCACCTCGGACAGTTTGCGCCGCCAGCGTCGTCGCCACATCACGCGGTAACCCCACCATCACCCCCGCATCGGAAAGTGCCTCGATAATTAAATAAATGTAAGCCGGCCCGGAACCAGAAAGCCCAGTAACCGCGTCCATGACATGTTCTCCCACGTGGAAACAGCGTCCAACGCTCTTCAGAAGCTCACACGTTATGTCGAAATCCTCCTCCGTTACCGTCTCGGAATTACAGAACGCAATCGCTCCCGTTCCCACCAGACACGGCGTGTTTGGCATCACGCGTACTAGCCGGGTTTCTTCTCCTAACCCTGCAGACAACTTCGCAAGCGGAATTCCAGCACAGATGGAAATAATCAGATGATTCGACGTTACCAACGGACGAATCTCCTCCATCACATCCGGTAACACCTGCGGCTTCACCGCCAAGAAGATAATGTCACACTCTTCCATCACGTCGGAATTCAGGTCTGTCACCTCAATTCCCGTCGCCGCCTGAAATTTATCTCGACTCCCCTTAAACGCATCGGACGCAAGCATGTTCTCCACCGGCACTCCCGCTTTCGCCAAAAATCCCCGTGAAAGTGCCGTCGCCATCTGCCCCGCACCAATAAACCCAATCCGCTTCGTAATCGACATTCTTCTCACTCCTTATTTTATAACTTCATGGTACATTATTATATACTCAATGTTTATATTATACGCAAAATAAATGTGAATGGAACCCCCCCCACCTTATTCTCTCTCATAAATGTTATAATTAAGGAATAAGGAAAGCGTCAAGAAGAAGGATAGAGGACGGAAGCGCAAGTGGAGAGGTTTCCAATCGCAATTCCTGTGTATTATTTAATGGAATACGGATGAGTTTCAGTGTTTTTTCTGTATTTTCGGAAGAGAAAGAGGCTTCATATACCAGATTCTCACCAGAGAAAATACGGAGGTGGAACGGAGTTTCGGAGAGGGACGCGTCAGAGGGAAGGGCTGGTATTAGGCCAAGCGTACTATATGCCTCGTCTAGTTTCCAGAGTAGAGCGGTTCCGGCTGGAAGACAGAGACCGTGACGGTAGATTTTTCCTCCCGCTCGGAGACGATTTCCAGATACAGTTAACCGTGGGTAATAATTCTCGGAAGAAACTGACCAGCGGTGATGATTTCCACTAGAAATGGACGGTGCATAATGATTTTCACTGTTCTGAGTCGGGGGAATCTCGTCCAACCAGCGTAGTTCCGGAATGGGAGCGGTCGCGGAGGTTATCGCAGTCGCTGAAGTATCCAGAAAATGCTGAGAATGCTGAGGTGATTCCAGATACTGAATCGTTTCCGGAGGAATCTCGCTCAGAGCAGGGCGGTTCCCGGCAGGATTCAGACGGAAGAGGGAACCGTCCGAAAGACCGATCCAGAAGTAGGTTTCCGGAGAGATTTCTCCATGGAGTTCCGAAAATTCTCCACCAAGTTCCGGCGTGAGGAATAGTGCAACAAGCTGGGAAAGCGATATTTCCAGTTCCTGAGAAGCCGGAAGGAAGGTTTCCGCCGAGGAAGTGGGACTCAGTGCGCGAGTACGAAAATAAAGCACATCATCGGTAATGGAGATAAATTCTCCCGTTAGTCGCTCACCTGTTCGGAAAATAAGAAGATCTTCCAGTGAGGAAGCGGCTCGAAAATGCTCCAACTCGCGCAGAAACGGTTCCCGTTCTCTCGGCATCCGTGTGTGAAAAAGAATCCCCGCCACCTCTGTGACCGGAAAGGAAATCGAACCGAAAAGGGTGTTTTCCCAGTGTAAAAGCTCTGTTTTACGCTCTATGACGGATTCAGTAATCAACTTACGTTCCATGACAATTTCAGCCTCAGTTCCTGTTTTTATTGGGATTCCGGCAAAAATACTTCCATCACTCAGAATAAGGCAGGATTCCGTCGCGGAAAAGTCCGCAGGGTTTCCCCAACGGAGAAAATCCGCATTCTGAAAGGAAAAACGCTTTCCATCACGCTGAAACAGAAATCTTTCCTCTTTCACGTCCCATGATTCGAAATAGACGTTCGGTGCGATTCCCGCTCCCATCAAAAAGTCTCCAGCAGGCCGGTCAGTAAGATCGGTAAACGCTGAAGTATGGGTATTTTCCGAGGTAACCTCCGTGTCAGTTTCTGGAGTAGTATCC
>JAUNAI010000105.1 GCA_030527705.1 Planctomycetia bacterium
TTGATATTGAAAAAAGGCATGATTTCTTGTAGGATTACAAGTGAAACCATGCCTTCATTTTCATTGTACCATATTCAAGAATTTCGTCAATATCACTATCAAAAAATTTGTAAAAAACAGGAAAATTTTACCTAGAAGCGATTCTGATAAAATATCGAAAATCCGGCTCTGTTGGGCGAAAATAATATCACGAAAGATGGAAATAAAGGATTTTATTTTCAAAATCTACATAATTCACAGAAATTGGCAAACGCTTGTCGGAAGAATTAAAACTTGCACAAAATATAGACGTTTCGGAACGCTGATGTATTGACAAAATCAAAATTTATGCTATAGTTAATTTTCATACCGACGCGCCCTAAAATTCCGCTTCACCGTCATTTAGCGTTGCTGAAATGACTACCGGCAAGACCGCCTGACGTGGAATTTTCAGGTGTGATGGGTATAAGTAAATTTCTTAATTAAAGGAGAATACCATGAAATACCTCTTACTTTACCGAGGTTTTCTCAAAAAATCGTTGCAGGATGTTTCCATGCAGACCATCAACAAAATGGGCGGTAAGGAAGAAGTCGAGAAGACGTATGCGATAATTCCTATGACCGGGACGCTGGAGGATGCGTTGCGGGAATACGTCGCAAAAAACATGCTCAACACTCGCGATACACGGTCGATGGCGCGGATTTTCGACGTGGATTACGACGCTATCAAGCGCAAGTTGGTGCACGAGGGAACCTTACCGCCTGAATTGCGAAAAGTGTCGCTCGGCTTGAGCGTTCCGCCGGAGCTTGCCAAAGCGTTCAAAGAGCTTGCCGCCAAGCAAAACATGACGCCGTCGGCTCTTGCCGCGATTATCCTTCCGTTGGGCATGGAACGGTATTTGAATGCGGAAAAGGAGGGCTAAAATGGTTTCACATGAAATTTCAGCGTTGGATATTCCTTTCGGTAGTCATTTCTGCAACGCGAAATGACGGCAAAGTAAAAATTTTATAATGAAAATGGGATGAAAATGACAGCGAAACGCAAAGACCCCCGTTATCTTTTAATCTACGTCGGATATCCATCCAAGTCGATTCAAAACGCCACGGACGCGACGATTTCGGAACTTGGAGGGCGCGAAGAAGTCGAGAAAAAATACTTCATCGTCCCCATGACCGGGACACTTGAGGACGCTCTCTCGGAATACGTCGAAAAGTATCAGATTCCGCTGAATGGCGCAAAGACTCTCGCTCGTCATTTTAAGGTCGAAGTCGAAGCGATTCGGCGCAAAACGTACAAAAGAACCCCTTCCGACCGTGCCCATCTCCGCAAACAGATGGTATCGGCAAACATCCTCCCCTCCACCCTCGCAACCATCGACGAAATCGTCTCCGAGCGCAACTGCTCTCGCTCCATTGTGGTTGCGGAACTCATCGAATTAGGGCTAAAATACCGGGAAATTCTGTCAAAAAAATGAATTGTCGTATTTCGTGCAAAACTCCCCCTCCGTTTTCAAGTTTTAAGACGGAGAGAGGTTAATGGAGGCTTCATCTAACAATTGTGTCCCGGAAAATAGATATTGGCAAATTTTTATTTATTGTAGAACGACTTTTCCTTCTCATTGTATTAAAATTGAATGATATTCCATACTTCCGACTGGCTTCTGATAAAGACATGAATATCCTCACCAATATTCTTCGGATTATATTTTCTCAATCCCCCCTTGACGGCCTTAAGTTGTCATGTACAATAAAATAAGTTTACAATAGGAGGTTTTTATGTCACTAACTACAAAAAAAAGAGAACAGGTTTTCAACTATATTACCGAGCTTGTAGGGCGTGGCGAAGAGCGCATTGCCAAAAAAGTCTCGGAAACGTTTGGTCTGTCTCCAACGACAACATACCACAATCTTCGCAAACTACGCGATGACGGTATTATCGAAAAAGAGGGCGAAAGTATCGACTGAAAAAAGAAACCTACAAGATTGTCCAAGATATTGGAGAAATTGTTCCTAGCGAAGACACGTTAATTCAACAATTTGACCCATATATCAAGGATTTTCCAGAGCGGGCGCAATTTAATTTCAGGTTCGTTTTTCTGGAAATTATGAACAATGCGATTGAACATTCCCAAGCGTCGCAGGTGGTTGCGTCATTGCAGGTAACGCCCATCGAGATGACATGTACCATATCGGATAACGGAATTGGTATTTTTCAACAGATTAAGAACTTTTTTCGCGCTCAGTTAAAACTGGATATTTCACTGGAGGATGCCAAAGCGCAGCTTGTCTCCGGCGGATTTACCAGTGACCGTGAAAGACATGATGGTGAAGGGATTTACGATTCATCACTACTTGCTGATTCCTTCCTGATATACTCAGATTCACTTATTTTTGCCAGAGATTATGAGAAAATCGAGGGAATCAGCGCCCATGTTGGTCTTGTAAGAAAAGGAACGACCGTTTATTTTTCCGTTCATCGGGATACGCAAAAAACGCTAAAAAACGCAGACCATACGAATTCGGACGGCGATTTTTCACGTGTGACGTTGCCGTTACGTTTGATGACGCTAACCGGAAATGCACTTTATGCACGTTCCCAAGCGAGGCGTTTTACGTTTAATTTTATCGGTAAAAAAGAGGTTATTTTCGATTTTGAGGGTATTGCTGAATTGGGACAGGGATTTGCTCACGAGATATTTTACGTTTTCAGAAAAGCCAATCCTGAAGTGCGGTTAATCACCCGAAACACAACGGAAGAAATGGATAAACTCATCAATCGCATGTTGTCACTACCATAACACATACCGGAAGAGGCGGTATTTTAGTACCTTCCGCCTTTTCCGGCTTCCTCATCGCCTGAAAATTTCATATATCTCGGAAGAGACTGCGTTAGGACTGGGTACGCGGACATCCTCATCCGCATTAAATTGCGTAAAATCCCGGTGTTTAGGGTTTAATCCACTTTCTGCGGACGAGGACGTCCACGTACCCAGTGAGGCTCACACAAAACACACTTTGTAAATGGCGTTTTGGCGAGAATTTTCCGTTTTCATCTGTATTTTACGACATTTTAGCGTTTTTTGCCTTTTCAGATATGAAATATTAGGATAGTACACCTCTATTCCTAGTTACCGTTCAGATACTCTGTTAATGTAACTTATTAGTATATTTTTTATTCTTTAGTTTTCTCTTTTTTATTCTCTAAAATCCAGTTTTTTTCCGTCTTGGAGAACAATTTCCTCGCGCCCCATGCCAGTGTTACGACAATGTCATGAAGGCGTGCCAGCGTCCAAAACTTGCCGAGTGCGCATTATGTCGTTTTACACCGTAATTTTACGTTGGGCGGTCCTGTCGGTAGTCGTTTCAGCAACGCGAAACGACGTAAAAATGGAATTTAAGATAACGTCGGGAATAAAACTATCCACGAGGGGGCGCATCCGTGACTGGACCGTCTATCCGACTGGCGGAAATGCTGGCATTGGAGTGGGGAAATATCATTTATGGGTACACGGAACTGGAGCAGACACGGAATCACACCGTCGCGCAAGCGTATGCGTGGAATTTGGAAAGCAATGTGCGTGTAACCCGTGTCGTGACGGTACTTCACGAACGTAGCACGAAAAAAGGGACGGTTTTTCTCACAGACCCTCGTGACATCTATGAACACGTCGCAAACCAGATGGCGAGGCGGGTAAGGGCGTGTATTTTGGGAGTGATTCCGGGGGACATCGTTGAAAGTGCCGTCAAAGCATGTACGGTAACGATGAACGCGAACGTGGATATTACACCGGAAAAAATCAGCATACTTGTCGAAAGTTTTTCACCTTTTGGTATAACGAAAAGTATCATCGAGAAGTATATCCAACGCTCTATCGAGGCAATTACACCGGGAAACGTCGTCAAACTCCGCATGATTTTCCAGTCCTTGAAAGATGGAGTCGGGAAACCGGAAGACTTTTTTGATATGCGAGTTGACGTGAAACCGGAAACCCAGACGTCTCCAAAGGTGGACGCAATGAAAAACCAGCTTCTTAATACGGAAAAACCAGCGCGTCGAGGACGAAAATCCGCTATACAGGAACCGGAGAAAAAACCGGAAACAGAGCCGGAAACCCGCGATTTTGAGTGGTACATGGAAGCGATTGAACGCGCTGATAACTTGGATGCGCTGAATGCCGTACAGCGACAGTTCGCCATCGACACAGAGACGACGGGATTTAACGACGGGGATTACCTCACAATTCATCAAACTCTCGACGAAAAAAGCGAGAGACTTGGTAATTAAAATCGCCCCCAATTAACCAGACAAATTTAATGACCAGCTGATTAAAAAATCAGCTGGTATAACCCTTTTGGCATTAAAAAAACATCATGAATAATGAAATTTTCGATGTGCCCATCAGTGAATTAACCGAGGGCATCCAATTACGAATCGGGACGCGAGACACAACTATTTCCGAGTACGCAGAAACCATGAAAGAGGAGGGGTGGGGGAGTTTTCCGCCCATCGAGGTATGCCGTGTCGACGACCAATGGAGAATCGCCGACGGTCACCATCGTTGGTTTGCCGCTCTTGAGGCTGGCATCGAGACCGTTCCGTGCCGACAGGTGGGCAGTACCTCCGCCGAGCTGGTATTATACGCCGTACAAGGAAATGCGCGACATGGTCTACGATTTACGAAAGAAGAACGCAAAAATGCCGTACTTGCCGTAATGAGAGAGTTTCCGATGAAAATATATCTTCACTCAGTTGACAAAGAACCTCCGGCAAAATCCGAGCAATTTGTAAACAGTATAACATTCATATCGAATTAACGAGAAGAATTATATTCTAATTGGTGATAAATGTGCACTATATTCGGAGCAGTCCCCCCATTAAATAATAGTATCAAATCCAAATTCACGAAGATATGTATCTGCTGTTGCCATTTCTTCCATCGCTTGTATATATTTTTTACCTACATCTATCATTTTTTGAACTTGACTCCAATCCTCAGGTATTGGTATCAACATTTCTTGAATATGACGAGGTTGTAAGTGTTGTTGTACTGAACCATACTCATCAAGGAGCATTAAAGCTAATGCTGTTTGTGATGTAAAATATGTCAGTAAATATGCTCGTAAATTTTCATTTTGAACTCTTACACGAATAAGATCGTCACTTATTATATAATTTTTTGCTAGCTCTTTAGTTGCGTAAGTAACCCTTCCAATTGTACCGGATCGTGTAATAAGGATATCTCCTTCTTTGACACGTAACATTTCCATGGAAGACTTTTGTCGTTCATTTGCTTTAATAGGGTCAAGCCATTTTACTGTAAATCTACGTAATTCCAATGTCCCACTAGCAGTAAGGTAAGGGACTAATTGGGAGGTATCCGATGGATTATCAATTTTTATATTTGCTGAATTCCAACGTGGACCGATATAAATTTTTATCCCTGCTTCTAATTGCCCTATAGTTGTTGTGCTCCAATGATCTCTATTATTAAAATCGAGAATATTGCTTAAGGCAATATTTAATTTCGGAGAATAATGTTGAGGATTTATATTATAATGATCTTTTATATCTTGTTTTTGTATTGAAAAGATATATTCCGACGTATGTTCTTTACCTTTCTTAAATTCAGCATATGCTTCCGCAATTTCGTTAAGATCGTGATTCAGTAAACCAGTATTGTTGCCATTACCATCTAAAATAAACACTGAATTCCCTTTGGAATCCTGTCCGATTCTTTGAGATTGAGCCATAAAAATTTATAATCTGAATTAACTTTTTTATTATCTTTAGGTTTAGATATAAACAATATACATGTTCGCACTCCGGTATCCGGTTGAAATGTATCTTTGTGTAATGTAACAACTCCGTTTAATTCATAATTTTCTAACAACCACATCCTGTACGCTTCACAACCAATATTGTCCAAAAATCCTTTTGGCATAACAATTCCAATACGTCCACCTGGTTTGAGCCAATCTAAACAACGCTCCAGAAATAACAATTCTGGAGCTTGTCTAAGGAGTATGTCTGTATCTTTATTACTAAATTCAAAACTTCCATCATCTAATTTTTTACAACAATGACCAAATTTGAAATTTTTTAAAATAATTTGATCTGAAATTTGTGAATCTATTTTCTGTCCTGAAAATGGTGGATTGGTTACAATAATTGAAGGGGCATTACTCTTTCCTTTCATGCAACGTGCAACAATCCATGGATCAAGGTGCTCATACAAATCCAACGAATTACCACGAGTCATACCCGATTGACCCTCACCTGTCAATAACATTGCACATTTAGCAATTTTTACAAGTCGCGGTGCAATTTCAACTAAATAGACACTTTCTTTTATTACAGTAAGTTGTCTCTCTCTTGTAGTGGAATGAGCTTCCGTCGTTTGCAATATTTTACGTCTCAAATATCTGAATATACTTGTAGCAAATCCACCACTTCCACCTGCGGGGTCTAATGCTCTATCACCAACATTTGGGTCTAACATACGAACCATCATATCAACAACAAGCCTATTGGTAAAAAACTGCCCTTGTTGTCTTTTAAGATTTATGTGTGTAAATTGTTCGTAAGTTTCTCCCATTAAATCCCAATCGTCAGCATCTTCATTACGAGCCGCCAAACTCCAGTTCTTTAACACACCAACAGCTTCCGCAATACAATCATCTCCAACCTGAATTCTCTCATAATTGTCAAAAACATCTGGATATTGATCCGCATATTGACGGAATAAATTTTGAACCGTATTCGCAAATTTTTTTCTACCTTCTAATGTTAAAAATTCATTATCCGTAATCCAAAATTGTGGAAATTACCCTGGGGTTGTTTCGTCTTGAATTTTTGCAAGAAGAATTCGCACCATATCCATGGCAAGATCAAAATCTTCATTTTCCATTCCCCTTCCATATAGTTTGTTATGACATGAAGATAACAAAAATCTCACATTATGTGGTCTTGGTAGATCCTGTTTATTAGGAATTGTATCATCTCCATTCCAATTTTCGCGGAACCTAGGCAAAGAGGATATTTCCATTAGTCCTATTTCACTTGTATTTTTCTTCCTAAAAACAGATATACTATTACCATTAGTCCAAACTCCTCCTAATGCTGATGTATTAAATATATAAGATACCAACTGCGAATACCCTTCAGTGACATTAGGTTGTTTACATTCAACAATAAAAAGGATATTACCTTGATCTCGATTTAATGCTGCTTTTTTACTTGTATACACAACAATGTCTGCGCGTATTTCAGAACCACTGGAGTTGGTAAGTATCTTGGATCCCTGTTGAATTGAAACTTCTCTTCGTATATGTTCTTTAGGATACCCATAATCTGATTATAAAATGGCAATAAAACGTTGTCTTACACATTCTTCTGGAGTATTGTTTAAAACTTTTCCTGTTAGTATATCAATAATACTACCGTCCTCATTAAAAGTAACTTCATTAATCTGCATGGTAACTACTGTATCCTATTTGTACAAATATGTAAAAACTATATCAATTATACTAGAAAAAATTTTTTTGTCAAGTACGATATGATATTAGGCTCATAGAACAATTACTTCATAAAAATAAATAATAGAAAACACGATTTTTAAGGTGTTAGTTCTGATAAATATATAATCATAGCCCAAACTACAAAAATGAAAGGAATCAATCATGAAAAACTCAATTATTACAGATTGTCAGGAATTGCAGAACACGCTACTGAGCGACAATGGTTTCGACAACCTCGGCGACGGAATCGAGGATGCGCTTCTTGCTATCGCTGGTTACTGTCTCTATGTGAGACATGCCGTCAAAAATGCGCAGGTTGAAGAGGACGCTGAAATGCTCCGCGAAAATGACTGCATCGTAGGTGAAGAGGCGGAAATTAAGTCCGAAGACGCTTTCTACGATGACGACGATTTCGATGAAGATTTCGATGACGAACTGGACGACGATGACGACGATTTCGAGGACGATGAGGAGGACGAAATGGATGATGACGATGAGGAGGACGCTTCCGGCGGTTGTGAAATCCGCGTGATTGCGCCGTTGTCAATTTCTGTTTTGGGTAGTTATCTCAAGGAGGGCGAAGGAAAAGTCGTTTCGTTCGAGGAGTTGATACGTCAGTTTGGAATCGAGCCGGAAGTTGTAACGCAAAAACGTTTTTTACGCCCGACGCACCACTAAATTCCGCTTCCCCGTCGTTTCGTGTTGCTGAAACGACTGCCGGAAGGACCGCCCCACGTGGAAATTTTGTGTATGACGGTTTAACGAGTTTTGCGAGACGTTTATTGAAGTTGCGGACGACGCAAAAGTCACTGTTTCCAGCCTCGGCGCGTTGTATTGTAATTTCATGAAAATGAACGAATGCGAAGCATACGCTTGCGCCGATTTTAGTCAAAAAATCCACGAGCGTTACGGCGTTGAAAAATGCGATATTGGCGACAATTCTATCCAAGTCGGCTATCTTGGTATCCGCCTTGTGAATCAAAATCGTCTCTGGAAAAAGTACGAATGCTTTCTTGAAACGAAAGTGGACGAAAAAATTGAGCGTTGATGTAAATTTTAGTTATATCTACAAAAGGCTCGGACAATATCTGAGCCTTTTTAAGTCCGACACTCTGTAAAATTCCGCTCCATCGTCGTTTTGTATTGCTGAAACGACTGCTAAAGAGACCGCTTTTCTCTAAATTTTCATGTGTAATTGATACTTAATTTCAGAAATTTTAATTTTTTACTTTAAAAGTATTTAATCGTAAGTATAGTTACTAATGGGTAAAGACATTATTATAGCCGAATGAGGAGCAATGATTCGGATACAAAATAGAAGGAGGTCATTGTGATACCAAGAGACGAGGCGTTTATGGTTTTGTGGGAGTTCCGTCCTTTTATTATGAAACTCGCCCAAAAGTACGCCTGTACTTTCATGTCATCGGAGGACATTTTTCAGGAACTTATGGCGCGTCATGTCAAAGACATTGAAAGAACGAGCAATGACAAAACTCACGCAATGCGCCTCCTTTTTATGTACGCGAGCAGGTGGATTTACGGAATCATTTGTAGTTTTCGGCATACTCGTATTGTTCAAAACGCAGACGGGCAAAAGGAAATCGTTCTTCATGATTTTCACGTTCCCATGAGCGTCGTTTCCCCGGAAGACATACTTCCGATTGAGGCAAGACCAGACGCAAAACTGGGCGAAATCGCGACTTTTTCGGAGCTGGAGGACGAATTGAAGAGATTTCCTGAAAAACAGCAAGAGATTTTTTTCGCCAAGATAGCAGGAAAAACTTACAAAGAAATCGCTCAGGAACGCGGGTGTACCCCTCAACGAATTTGTCAGATTTTTCACCAAATGCGAAAAGACATCCTCGCCCATCTAACACTTTAACAGGAGCCGTAATATGCAAATTATCGAACTTCCGATTGAATCGCTGACCCCATATAAGCGAAACGCGCGTCGGCACACGGACTATCAAATTGACAAGATTTGCCAGTCCATTCAAGACTACGGATTCAACGACCCCATTGGAGTGTGGGGCGACGAAAACTTGATCGTCGAAGGTCACGGAAGGCTGATGGCGGCGAAGAAAATGGGGCTAACGAACGTTCCGTGCGTCCGTTTAGACCACCTCACGGAAGAGCAACGAAAAGAATACGCTGTCATGCACAACCACGCAAACGACCTCTCGACTTGGGACTGGGGGAAACTTCAAAGAGATTTATACCCGACGCAACCTAAAATTCCGCTTCCCCGTCGTTTCGCGTTGCTAAAACGACTGTCGGAAGTACCGCCCCCCTCTTGAATTTTCAAGTAGAATCAGTATAACGGTATTTTCTCGAATGGGACATCTCTATATCCGATACACTATAAAATTCAAAAACAAACTCAATATTCAATTTGTCTTTTGTCGGTTTAGGGAGTTTTCGGGATTCTTTATCGGGTACTGCTATCTTTTTTCATTTTTTTCTAAAATTTTTTACTTTTTTTGATAAAAACTCTTGCATCTTCCGAACTTTAGTATACAATATAGTATATTAAGTTGTATACAATAATGAATACACAAGGGAGGCGGATTTTGAGTAGAAAAAGTCACGATATTCTGTGTCAGGAAATTCAGAAGCGGATTTTGCTTGGAAAATTACTTCCGGGAACGAGACTTTCGGAGGTTGCGCTCGCGTCAGAATTGGGTGTCAGTCGTACTCCGTTACGGGAGGCGTTTCATTCGTTGGTGTCACAGGGAATTCTGGAGCATCGCGAGACGGGCGGCGTGTTCGTGAAGGTTGCGACGGAGGAGGATATTCGCGAGTTGTACGAAATGCGACTTTGGCTTGAACCGGAAGTAGCGCGGAAGGCGGCGACTGCGGCAACGGAGAAGCAGTGCGAGATGATTCGTGAAGCGTGTCGAAAGGAAGCGTTACTCTGTGAGAAGTTGCGGGAATGTTCGATGCCGTTAGATTATTCGGCATTAAACGCGTTCCGTATTTTTGAGGTTGAAATTCCATTTCACGGTGCGCAGTGCGAGGCGGCGAATAATCAGATTCTCACGCGCGTATTACAGCAGATGCGGATTCTGAAAAGAAGTTGGATGTTACAGGGAATTCAGTTTTTCTCGATTGACGAGACGGAGCGAATTGCGCAAGAACACACAGCGATTGCGGAGGCAATTTTTGCGCACGACGGTGACCGGGCGGCGACGCTTACTCGCGAGCATATTGCCACGGCACACGCTCGGATTTCGCAGATGATTAACACGCGCAACGCTTCACCGACGGAGAGTCAACAGGCAATTCGGGATTTTTTAGGGCTGAAAGAACCGGATTTACCGTGGTAGGGTGAAACAGGGAAAGAATAATGTCTCCACCCCACTCCAGACTTAAACAAGAGATAAAATATTTCAAATCCTATTTATAAGGAGATATAAAATGAAAAATAAAAAATCATCACATATCATCCCTCCACCGCAAACTGCACAGTTTAACATTTTGCGGACTTATTCGGGAACAGTAATCTGCCTTATGGTATTTATGGCGATGCCCTTGACGGCACTGAGTGAGGATTATAAATGGACTGGCGAGACCGGCAATTGGTTTGAGCCTACTAATTGGACTCCCAATATGAAGACTGAAGGTAGTGCGCAATATCCAGCGTTCACAGGAAATCCTGGCGATACGATTACAATTGAAAGTGGGTCTGTCAAGACGGATGCCCTAACGATAATAAACACCAAGTTGAACGTCCACAATGGTTCGTTAAATGGTGCTCATGTATATCTTCAGAATAGTCAGATGGAGATTTCCGGCGGTACCGTGGACCTTTATCGGGCTATCTATGTTGGCAAAGGTTATAATTCCGGTTCGCTAACGATTTCCGGCGGTATGTTGGATGTTGGCAGTATTTTGGTCGGCGATGGGGCGGCAGCTAACTTAGATATTTCTGGTAATGCGAAGGTGTTCAGTTCTGGAAATTTCCAAGTTGGTAAAAACGGTACAGGCACGGTAAATATTGCCGGTTCGGGTGCCACAATCGAGACTGTAACACTCAATACGAAATCCGGTAAAAGTAACCTCAATTTTACAGGAGATTTCGGTATAATTGAGAACGGTACGCTAAAACCAGTGTTTTCCACGATTAAGGTTGGCAGTAATACCACCGATGCCGACGGCAATAGTGTGTGGGTTGGTGGCGTTGCGAATATAAGTGGCAACTTGTCGGTTACCATGACTGATTACTTTTCTCATGGTGCTACGTATGTGAAAGGAAGCCTCGACCAAACGCTGATTTCCGCTGGAACGCTCGAAATAGACGAGAACACGCTCAAAAATGCCACGATTACTATTGATAACAATATTACAACTAATTGGAATCTCGAACAGATTGGTCACGATCTGATTCTGACGTTTGACGAGTCGCAATTCGCGTTTGCGGATGTCACTTCCGGTACGGGTTACGCGTTGGGAAATCTCGGCACGGAAGGTTGGGTGACGCTGAATGGCAAGGCTGGCGAGACGGTTGACCTCTCCATCGTGTATAGTGGCGATGGTGAAGTGGAAGATTTCGTGACGTGGTTGCAGGAATCCATGAGCGAAACGCAGGGTGACGTAACGGTCAAGTCGGACGGCACGTTTGTCACGTTTGAAGGGCTGAATCTAGACGAATACGGGAAAGGGTATCTGAATTTCGATTTGAGCGCGTACGGCGGTAATGTGTCGTTTGTGGACGGCTCGAATCACGTTCCGGAACCCGCGACGTGGGCGATGTTGGTCATCGGCGTAGGTGTGTTGGTTC
>JAUNAI010000460.1 GCA_030527705.1 Planctomycetia bacterium
TCCGACATTTTTTCCGACACTTTTTCCGGTGTGTTTTCTGCTTCAGTCGCCGACACCGCCAGATTAAACCGCACGGGGAGACTGTTAAAGTTAATCAACCCGACGGAACGGAGACCGTCTTTTTCGTAAGCCACCGCGAAAACGCCGTCCGGAACCTCCATGCCGAGGTAATCATACGCCGCATTCTGCATTTCCGGCAACGCTTTTCGGACTGCGAAGATTTTTGCGTAAGTCTCCAGATTTCCGACGTCTTGTCCCTGATAGAGAAGCGGAATACCGTCGATAAACGCCGTCAGCGCGACAATCGCCCGCGCCTGAGTGGTTCCGTACCATAACTGGGAGCGGAGGGAATCGTGACTTTCCGAGTGACGCATTCTCAGCATCCCTTTCGGACCGCCGAGCCGACACTCATGTAACCATCTACGTAAAGCGGGGACGTACTCTTTCGCCGACATTCCGCGAGACGCCTGAAATACCTGATAACAGCCGGAAAAATCATAAATCGCGTCGCTGACCAGCCCGAAACAGTCTTCACCGACTTCCGCAAGCGTTCCGCCATGCGTGGGACTGACCTCTTTCACCCCCTCACGGATGGATTTCTGCATGTTAAACCCAGCCTGTAATTTCGCGAAACTCGCACGTGCATACGGGATTTCCGGGTTCCAGTTCGGGACTTTCGAGCCGCTCACCGCGTCGATTCGGTAACCGTCCACGCCGTAAGTTTCCATATAATATTTTGCGACGTTCTTCATATATTCCCGCCACGTCGGCCAGTTAAAGTCGAAACACCAATAATGGAACGTCGAGCCGTCCTCATCGTACACAAGCCATTCCGGATGCTGTTTCGCGCGGTCATACGTGTTACTCCCACCGTGTGGCACGCAGTCCTGCATCACGTAAATTCCGCGATCGTGCATTCTTTTCACGAGTGCCCGGAACTCGTCACCCGTTCCGAGACCGTCCTGGAACCGATAATAATCGTTGGGCCAGTAAATCCCATTTGACTCGAGCGGTAACATCCAGACGGCATTTGCCCCGGTCGCGGAAATTCGGTCAACGAAAGGAATCGCCGACGAGAAACCGCCTAAATCCTGCATGTTACTCCCAATCGACCCGCCAGGATGAAAGGAGTAGAGTAACATATTCTGGAATTCCGCTGGTCTCCCTTCCGGGACCGTGTGTCCCAGCGCCGCCATTCCGCGATGAATCTCGCTCAACGTAGACTCGCCATCCGTCGATAAAACCCACATCCACGTCGTTCCGAGTTCCTGCACCGTCCCCGACTTCATACGTCCCAAGATGTTAAAGACCTGCGTGACCTGAATCCCATTTTCTCCCTTCCGAATCACCTCTGTGCTCCCACGGTCCAACGTTGGGTCCAGATAATCCATGAAAAAGACTGCTGTCCGATTTTCCGCGATCTGTAAAATTCCCGGTCGTTCCCATGCAGTCTGTTTCTGTGTGAGTTCCGCTAGCGTAACCTTTTTCGGCGGAAACTGTCCCGGAACGTAAAAATAGGAACTTTCTTCACCCTTCAGCGTCGGAAACCGCCACCAGAGCGCGCGGATTTTCACTTCTTCGTCGCCGTCCCAGCGCACACACGTTTTCCGTCCGAGCATTTTCCGCTGGGAATCGAGAATCCAGAACAGCTCGACCGTCCAGCCACCCGTTTTCCAACGCGTCACCGCCGTCTGCACGTCGAGAAGCTCCAGCCCGAGAAATTCCGTGTTATTCCACGCAACCCATTTCTCATTCCGCGTCTCTTTTTCCCCCTGATTTACGTCGAATGGCATGAAACTTTCCCCCTCCACGGTAATCGTTTCGCCATCTACCCGAATCGCCGTTACCGCGCCGTTTTCCGAGTCGAAATCGACCGCCATATCCGGAATTTTCACAGTTTCTGCATTATTTATCGGCTGATTCACCGTGTTATCGGTATCCCAAAACGCCTGAATCGTCTCTGTTTTCGCCCTCGCCCCGTCCGCGACGCACGCAAGAAACATAAACGCGAGAAATCCAGAAAGAAAGTTTTTTAGCATATTAAATCCTCTTCATTCCTCTTGATTTTCTCATGATTGAGTGGTCCGTCAGTTATCCCCATAATATATAATAATAGACGGTGTAAACGCCGTCTATTATTATGTTCTTGTAAAGGATTCTAATTTTTTCGTCAGAAAATTATTCCTGAACCGGAGCAGCCTCAGCCGGGGTGGTAGCTTCTGCCGGAGTAGTGACTTCTGCCGGTGCCGTTTCAGCCGGAGCAGCG
>JAUNAI010000106.1 GCA_030527705.1 Planctomycetia bacterium
TATTTTCTCTTGCTTTCTTTACCGACGACGCTTTTCCTACCGGAACACCAGGAACGTAAGTCGCGTTATCGAATCGAATTCGTGCACTGGACAGCGGCCGATCCGCCACAATCATCACACCAATTCTGGAACCCGTAAGTCCCGTAATTTCCCAGTCTGAAACTTTCGCTGCCTGCCGTGTCACCGCCGGTGCCTGAACCCTGACCAGCGCGTCACGCAGTCGCGGCGCCGTCCGTACACGTACCAATTTCTGCTCTATTTCACGATTTAAAGAGATTTTCCCTCTATCTTCTGAAATTTTCGTATTTTCCGTGCCTTCTCCCTGATTTTTTAACTCTTCTCCCGGCAAGAAGACCGAGACATAAAATGATTCCCGCACATTCGGAATCCGTATCCGATACCGACCAAAAATCGGCAAGACACGTACCACACGGAATGGTTCCGTCTCCGTTTTCGACTTCCATAACGCCACGCACACGTACGGCGCGCCCTTCCGGAGCACGATTTCCCCGTCGAACGTCTCACCTGCCATCACCTCATCTGAAAATGTTTTCCACTGCGGCTGAAAGTCGATTTTCCACCCGACATTTTCCCACGGAAAGATGAAACGCTGAACCGCCACGGACGTATTTTCCTCGCCATACGCTCCTAAAATACCGAGTATCACCCCTAAAAATACTGTCGCGCACCGCATTGGCCACCGAATTCGCCACATTTTTTCCAATTTCATCCATTTCTCCGGCTCAAAAGTGTTCATCTCTTCATCTGCTTGCCGAATCACCGCGTCTCGCAGTTCATTTTCTGCCTCCGCGCGAGGATTTTCCAAAAAATCCAGTGCACTTTCCACATTCCCCGACGGTGGCCGAAGCCCAAGCGTCTTTCCTCTTTCCGTTTCCTGAAAATAGCGTCTTCTTAAAAAATAAAACGTTTCCCACCGTGAATATGGCGTCTCTCGCGCATCATGCACACGTCGCCAGAACTGCCACACACCGATAACGAGAACCAGAACCATTCCTCCGAAAATCCCCCACCTTAATACCGAAATTTCCAGAAACCACCCACGCCAGAGTATAAAATCCACGATACTCGCTAACAAAAACAGAAATCCAATTACCAGAAAAAGCGTTTCCAGCCAGAATTCTACCGTCGAACGCCATTTTAGGCGCCGATAGTGATTCAATTTTTCCAGAAATCCGTTTTTCATGTCTGAACCGTTTTTCAATTCGTTTTAACTGCCCGCGCAGGGAGGTGTACCAATTACACTCTAAAATTCAGAAAGGAAGTAGTCCTGTCGGACGTCATTTCCGCAACGTGAAACGACAGAAAAATGGAATTTTATAGTGTGTCGGGGATAAAAATTTATAAAAACACCTTTCCTTTATTTTAATCTAGACACGCCCTCTCTGCAAGGGGGACCCTTTAGAAAACTTCATAAAAGAAAAATATAAACCTCCCCAATCAGGGGAGGTAACACCGAAGGCAACGGAGGAGGTGAGAGGATTTCTCACAATACGATTTTAAAAGATTATTTCCCCTCGCTTATCCACCACTTAATTCTCGATCTGCGCCTTTACCAGACTCTTTCCACAATAAATCTGCCGGAGTTTCGGCTTCTCAATTTTCCCGGTCGGATTTCGCGGAATCTCGGCGAAAATAATCCGTTTCGGACGCTTATAACGTGGCATACCCGTGCAAAATTCGGCGATTTGCTCTTCCGTCACCGTCCGGTCCGGCTTCAGCTCGATAATCGCGCACGTAATTTCTCCCAACCGCGTGTCCGGCAGACCGATAACCGCCGCGTCTTTAATGTCGGGGTGCTGACGGAGGAAATCCTCAATCTGAACCGGATAAATATTCTCACCACCCGTGATAATCACGTCTTTTTTGCGGTCTACGAGGTAAATGAAACCGTCATCGTCCATCTGCGCCATGTCACCGGTGAAAAGCCACCCGTCGGCGAGCGTCTCAGCCGTCGCTTTTTCGTCGTTATAGTAACACGTCATCACGCCGGGCCCCTTAACCGCCAATTCACCGACCTCGCCCTGTGGAACCGGTTTCCGGTTTTCATCGACGATTTCCGCCTCCCAGCCGTAACCAGGTTTCCCGATGGAACCGACTTTATGAACGTTTTCGACGCCAAGATGGACGCAACCGGGACCAATGGACTCGCTCAGACCATAATTCGTGTCGTAATCGTGATGCGGAAAATACTGCTTCCACCGATGAATCAGGCTCGGCGGGACGGGCTGAGCACCGATGTGCATCAGTCGCCACTGGTCGAGCTGATAATCTTCCAATTTCACGTCACCGCGCTCAATTGCGTCGAGAATATCCTGCGCCCACGGAACCAGAAGCCACACAATCGTGCAACGCTCTTCCGACGCCGCCCGCAGAATCCATTCCGGTTTCACTCCGCGCAACAACACCGCCGGACCGCCGACGAGGAAACTACCGAACCAGTGCATTTTCGCGCCCGTGTGATAGAGCGGCGGAATGCAGAGAAACTTATCCTCATGTGTCTGACTGTGATGATTCTGTTCCACGATACACGATGAAACGAGGCTCTGATGTCGGTGCAGAATCGCTTTCGGAAACCCTGTCGTACCGGACGAGAAGTAAATTGCTGCGAAATCCTCATCCGTCAACGGAATATTCGGCGTGTCGGTCGAGCAGTACGTAATCAGACTGTCGAAACTCTCCGCGAACGTCGGACAATTTTCACCCACATAAAACAGCGTTTTCACACGTGGAATCTGGTCACAGATAGTCTCCACACGACCGATAAACTCCGGACCGAAAACCATAAAATCGGATTCCGATAAACCGAGACAGTATTTAATTTCGTCTGCCGAATAACGGAAATTCATCGGCACTGCGAGCGCCCCAGTACGCAAAATACCGAAGTAAATCGGCAACCATTCCAGACAGTTCATGAGCAGAATGGCGACTTTATCCCCTTTTTTGATGCCGCGACTGAGGAGAAGATTAGCGAATCGATTCGCTTTTTCGTCGAATTCCGCCCACGTCATGGTTCGGCGTGAGGAATCTTTCGCGGTATCCTGAATCAGCTCATATTCTTTCCACGTGACTCGGCGTTTTTCGTTATCTTCTGGATTCAGCTCCACAAGACACGTTTCGTTTCCGTAAAGTTGCGCGTTTCGCGAAAGTATTTCAGTTATCGGCATCGTTTTATCCTTATTAAGTTATCGTATTTACAGCCTCTCCCCTTTTAGGGGAGGATGTTGCGACGCGGAACGCGTCGCTGAAAATCGCGCTTGCGCGATAGTCCCGAAGGACTTTGTTTTACTAACTGTAGACTTCAGTCTACAGTGGACGCTGAGGCTAAACACCAACGCAAGATTCCACCCTATCGGGAGGAACTTACTACCCATCGCACTTCAACGCCCGTGGGAGATACCATTTTTGCAAAATAGGTCTCTCCCAGCCCCTCTCCCAAAAAAACTTTTAATCGCAGTCTTCGACTACTTGCTTTTCTTGTTTTTTTGTTCTTCTCTTAAAACCGGAAATCCCGTTTTCCCTCGTGTAACTCCATTAAATGCTCCGTCGCAATCAGTCGCACTTTCTCATTCGGAATCTTCGGCAACTCACGCTGAATCAGCGCCTCGCCAATCGCCCGCGTTTCCGGTGACGCATAGTCCTCAAGGTACTCTTTCAGCGTCATCAGCGCGTTCGGGTGACAGCAATTCGCAATCGCGCCCGACTTCACGAGGCTCATGAATCGGTCGCCCGTCCGTCCCTCGCGGTAACAGGCGGTGCAGAAACTCGGAACGTAATCCATCCGCATCAGCCAATTCACAATTTCGTCCAGCGTCCGCGTGTCTACCACGTCAAACTGCGATGAATTCTCATCTTCCGGTTCCGGCGTGACATAACCACCCACCGACGTACTCGAACCGCCAGAAATCTGCGAAACACCGAGTTTCAAGACCATTTCACGCGCAGCTTTCGATTCACGCGTCGAAATAATCAGACCGGTGTACGGTACCGCAATTCGCAGAACCGCCACGATTTTCGCGAACGTCGCGTCGTCAATCGCGTCGGAGAACAACAACGGGTCAATATCGTCCGCACGTCGGATACGCGGAACACTAATCGTATGCGGTCCCACGCCTTTCGCAGCTTCCAAGTGTTCCGCGTGCATGAGCAACCCAACAAAATCGTACCGATACGGTGCCAATCCGAACAATACGCCACAACCAACGTCGTCGATTCCGCCTTCCATCGCGCGGTCCATCGCTTCCGTGTGGTACGCATAATTCGATTTCGGTCCCGTCGGATGTTTCTGCTCGTACAGTTTCTTATTATACGTTTCCTGGAATAGAATATACGTTCCGATGCCCGCATTCTTGAGTTTCGTGTAATTTTCGACCGTCGTAGCCGCGATATTCACGTTTACTCGCCGAATCGCACCATTTTTGTGGTGAATCGAGTAAATCGTGTCAATCGATTCCAATACGTATTCAATCGGGTTCATTGTCGGATGCTCACCCGTCTCGAGTGCCAACCGCTTATGTCCCATATCCTGAAGGGCGATGACTTCCGCACGGATTTCGTCCTGCGTCAGTTTTTTACGCGCAATGTGCGTATTTTTCATGTGATACGGACAATACGTGCAACCGTTCACGCAGTAATTCGACAGATACAGCGGCGCGAACATCACGATTCGGTTCCCGTAAAAGCGCTGTTTAATCTCCATCGCCTCGGCAAAAAGCCGTTCATTGAGTTCCACGTCCTCGCAGTCGAGCAACACGAGCGCTTCGCGGTGGCTCAACCCACGGCATTCACGCGCTTTATCCAAAATTTCGGAAATGAGAGCTTTATTATTTTTATTGGCGGCAGCGTATTCCAATGTCGCTTGAATTTCGGCGTCGTCGATAAAATCTGTAGCAATACAGGATTGGGGATTATACATTTTTTCGACTTTCTGTAAAAAAAGGAACTTGGGAGACGACGCGTCTCGCGTCGCTGAATCGGCTAAAATATATTTCTCAGGCAATTCAACCAGTAGCGACGCGAGACACGTCACCTTCCACTATTTCATCCTACTCCGTTATCCGGTGAAACGAATTGGTTGCTTTTTTGGAGCAGACGGATTTTGAGCTGACGCCCGGTAACATGCCGAGTTTCCCGGAGAGGGAACTGGTCACGTCGGTCGGCGCGTCGAGCACAAGACTGATGATATTCACGTCGCTCGTACGATAGGGAATCCCCATCCGTCCGATTACATACTCGGAATAGTCGGAAATGAGCGCATTGATTTTCTCAACCGAACTCGAATCTTCCACGATAATTCCGATAATTGCGATACGTTTTTCCATCAGACTGCTCCCGTGTCGTGGATTTCGATTCATTCCACATCGAATTTATGTCGAAAAGAAATCTCACAGCACAAAAAAATCCCTGCGTTCTGAGAGAAAACAGGGAATCACAATCCAAAATCGGATTATCAGCATTCAGAACCGAAATGGAATCAGAAACAGAATAAAATCGGAAACGTTCCAAAATAAACTGCGTTCTGTGAATCCATTTTCCTTAAAATTTAAGTCGAAAATGCCTGTTGCCCCGCTTCGCTGTCCGGCGTCCCCCGACAGTTCAGAACGACTACAACCGAAAAAGGTCTTAGGTCAGAACCGAATCTTTCCATCGACCGTCTCTTATTATACCCGATTCCGATTTTCTCGCAAGGAGGTCTGGCAAAATTTTCAGGAATCTTTCTCTTTTTTTAACCAATTTTCCAATTTTAGGGGAAATTATCTCCAACACTCTATAAAATATCGTTTCTCCGTCATTTCGCGTTGCTGAAACGACTGCCGAAAGGCCCAACTTTCACGGAATTTTCATGTGGAATCCATAAAATAGAAATCCTTAAAAACTTCTTGATCACGACTTCGTGCAAGTATTTAATCAGTACGTCCTTATATTCCTCGATTACACAGCCACACGCGGACGTTTTCCCCTTTTTCGTCGAAACACGCGACGCCGCCCGGGAAGGGAATCGAGTCTTGTGGCGACATGTTAAAAATCCGCACGCGCCCCGCCTCAAAATCTCGTTTCAGTTCCTCTTCCGTGAACGCCGGAGTCCAGAATTGGTCATTATAAATCAGGTCCACTTTAAGCATATCTTCCGGCTTCTCCCACGAACCCCCCTCTGGTAACTGAATCCGTGCGAAATCCTCCGCCGACATCGTCAAAAGCGCGCAGTCGTAACGGTCCTGAAAGCCCGCGTGAATCGCTTTTTCCCACGTCGCCGTCTCTGGAACATGTACATGGACGCTCTTAAGACATTCTCGCACGCTTTCCCGACTGTCCGACATGTGAGGCGCAAAAATCACAAGTCCCCAAAACATAAATCCACACAAAACGTAGTAACACAGCGTTCCGAAACAGCCCGCGACACACGCTTCCGCACGCCACGAAACGACGGACGGAGTGGTTTCCGTTTCATCTTCGGCTTTATTTTCGGTTTTATTCTTTTTCATACTCCGTTTCCGTTCCACGCAAATCGCAATCCACGCCATGAAAAGTAAAAGGACGAAACTTAACCAGAAAGGAACCAAAACGAAAAAGAGAGATAAATTACAACTTGAATCAATACTGCATGTGATTTTACATACCACGAACATTCCGACGGTCGACATGAGGAACGTACGGCAAATTGCGTGATTTTTCGGTGGGAGCTCCCAGAACGAGCGACACGCGCTCCACATGAGAATCGCCCACGCACCGACAGAAACGAGCGCGACCATCAGGAGGGAGAGCATTTCTAAAATATCATTACCATTCTTGATATAGCTTAATAAAACAGTAACGACGATTGCCAGAGCACCAGAACCGAAAAAGGTAAGCGTTTCCCGAAGCGCGTTTTTCCACGCCGACGCGACGAAACCGGTAATGAAAATGGGATACGAGAAGAGGAGAGTTAAAAAACATACAGCACACAATCCATCATTAAGTGCGGAAGAAAACGCAAGCAAAACCGCATACGTCGCACACCACAGAAACGTAATTCCAGTCTGATATTTCCACGTCGGCACCCACGCTCGGTCCCAAATGTTAGGATTTTTGGTTGTGTTCATGGTTTCAAGTCTCCTAATATAAGCCTCCTCTATTAGAGGAGGGGGCACGAAGTGACGGAAGGGGCGGGGTTAAATTGCCTGAAACCTCGCTACCCCTGCGGACTGAAGTCCGTAGTTAGTAAAACAAAGTCCTTTCATGACTGTCGCGCAAGCGCGAGTTACGAAAATGTTTTTCGGCAATTCCACCCCGCCCCCATCCCCCGCTAATGCAGTACCTCTCCTAAAAGGGGAGGCTAAATCGACCGCTACGCAATCGGCGTAGGTAAAGGGATTCCGTTCCTATTACATAACGCTCCTACGGAGCTCGGCGTTTCGGCAATGAACCCTACACACTGTGTAAATGACTTCTTCCGCAAAAATCACATTCACACGCTATTTTCTATTTCTCCTGTGGCGCAGAAACTGCCGAAACGTAAACCGACGTGTTTTTTCCCGCGCCGGAATAGAAAGTCAGATAATGAACGTCGCCAATCCGCGTTGCGTTCACGTTTCCCGCGTCGAACGTCACATCACTCCCCAACGCGACCGCTTTCGAGACCGGCCAGTTCAGCGAGTTGGTAAACACGTCTTCCGGCTCGACAATCCGAGTACGAACCACTCCACGACCACGATGATAGTAATAATTACTCACCAGACCCGTTTTCGCGTCCCAAATCAGGCTCGGCGAGGATGCCAGAACGTCCGTGATATTCGTCCGTGTCCGTGTCCACGTCTTACCAAAATCCGTGGAAATCATCTGAAATTGCGACTGAATCGTCGTTTTATCCCCGATTTCCGACCGCGCTACCGCCAGAATCCGCCCGTCGCCGAGATACACTGCCGAGGGTTCTGTGGGCCACTCCGTTTTCTCCAGATTCTCCTCCACCACATGCTGCGTCCACGTCTTTCCATCATCGGTACTCACGACCGTCCCCCACGAGTGACACGGTCCCATGTCCCCGTAATTTCCCGCGAACCAGAGCGCCATCAGCCCGACATTCGGAACCGAAAACACGTCCGTAATCTGAATCGGCATCACTTCCAGTGCCGGTGTCGCAATCCGCGTCCACTCGACACCGTCCGTCGTCCGATAAAGGTCATGTTCCGTATTTTTCCCTACTCGCCGTACCCAGAGCAACATGGCACCGGTCGAGTCGAGACCTTTTCCAATCGCCACATCTCCGTAATTCGGTGTGTTCGCCACGAGGGTTTCCGGCGTCCACGTTTTCCCGCCGTCCGATGATGTACGTGCATAAACCGCCCGGATTCCTTCACCAATCGTGTGTCCCGACCCGCGACTGTACGCGCAAACCAGCTTGTCCCCCACCGCCTGCATCATGGGCCACGAATTATACCCCTTCACCCCCTGCACCAAAAACGGTTCTGGCAACGCACGCTGAGGAATCACACGTACCATAATCAGTCCGTCCGGACGCTTATACGTATTCGCAGGGTCACCGGGCTCACGCTGAATTCTCACCACAATCGGCAACTCCGGCTGAATCGCGTAATACGATTCCAGCACAATCGTCCGTGTCATGTGCGGTTTCTCCGTTAATGCCGTCCGTACCGCGTCTCCCTGAACATGCCGAACCGCCAACGCACCGTTTTCCGCAATCTGCGAGAGATGAACGCGATAAACATCTTCCAGTTCCGTACTCGTCCCAGAATCCTCCGTCGTCACGACGATTTCCACTTTCACACCGGGGAACTCCGCCGAAAAACCGGGAACCACGCCCGAAACGGACTGTCCGACTGTTCCGCCCGACAGCGACCAGACAGGAACCTGCCCCATCGTGACCAGAGACGGCTGCCCCGATGTAATCGACATGTCATTCGCCATCAGATACCGGATAGGGAGCGCGTTCTGACTCACCGAGCACAGATTTTCCGTTTTCAGCCCTTCTGCGTCCTGAGCGCTTGCGAAAATACCAGAATACGCGACGTATACCGCCACCAGACCACAGCGTATAAGAGATGATTTCCACAATTTCATCCGTGAATCTCCTTTTATAGTACATTAGTGAACGCTGATTAATACAAGAAATAATTCAGCCTCCCCTTTTAGGGGAGGCTAGAGTAATTACGCCTTGACGGTTTCCTTCCGTTTCCTGAAAAAGAATCCAACTCCTAATCCGACCAGCATTAATCCCCACGTCGACGGTTCTGGGACGTTACTGAACGACATATTCGCACCACTCTGCAAGTTAAACGCGCTCAAGTCGTAATTCAGGTATCCCAACCCGTTTTCGTCCAGTTTCAGGTTTCCGAAAGAAATCGTATCAAAAGTCGAGGAAATTGTTACGTCTTTCTGTGATTCGCTCAGAGATTCCTGTAACCATGCGACAAAATCTTCTGCGTCTCCCTCACCACCATAAATCATCGAGAGAGTAACCGTATCATTCGCATTGCCGGTCAATTTAACCCAACCTTCCGAACCAAGAGTTCCTGAGGCAAAGGCGGAACCGGAAGTTACATCTGCAAAAGCGATTTTCGTTTCGTCGAGCGTCAGAACAGCCGAAGTTCCTGTCGTATCCAAAATCCACCCGTCGGAAACAGTAATAGAATTCGGATTCCAAGTCAGGCTCCCAGCATTAATCATCGTCTGATTTACATCTCCTTTCACGTACATGACACCGTCGTAATTGTAATCGGACATGTTAATTGAAAATGCGCCGTTTAGCAAGGCATTCCCACTGACGTTAATCGTTGAAACCGCGTCAATCGCCGTACCGTCCGCGTTCACGCCGAGTTTACCCGCGATGAAGTTGAGAGAGGAACCAGAAAGTACATCGATTGAGGCAGCCTGCCACTTGGAACCAGAACCAATCACGTTCAAGATACCATCACCACCAGCACCTGTACCAACCATAATCGTTCTTACGATATTCAATTGACCACCGGAAATATTTGCTGTACCGTCATCTTGATGACCAACACGGAAATTTCCCTCTCCTTTACCACCGACATTCAGCGTACCCCCCGTCATGTTAAAGGTACAGACGCCGTTCGCAACATCGCCCTGCCCCAGTGAGAACCACTGCGTGTTGAGTTCTCCGGCAGTCAGCTCCACGAGAGTTCCAATTTTTTCGTTCGACGTCGTTCCACGAATCACGAAATTATAAGGAGTTGCAAAACCATCCTTCATCTCACCGTACGTTCCGCCAGAGACGATGAAGTGGGCGACAGAATTATCATGTCCAATGACGAAGTCTTTACGATGACTGAAAAAAGTACCGCTTTTAATTTCCATCGTGGCAGTTGCGTTTTTAACATTACCAACGTATACGTTTTGGACGCATTCTCTCAAATCAAACGTTCCACCGTCAATTATCAACGTACTATTACTGCCCGCGCCCTTACCGAGAGCGAATTCATTGGTACATTTCACCGTTCCACCTTGAACGGTCATCGTGCCTTTCGTATTTTTTCCACTACCGATGGTTATATTCTGAAATTCCGCCTCTCCTCCTTTAATCGTCGCAACGCCTTCTGTATTAATCCACCTACCAACATACATATTGGTAAATTTAGTCTTACCCCCCGTGATATTCAATACGGCATTTTTACACTATTATTATGTCCCACATGTATCGTCTCGCCGGTAATTGTCCCGCCGTTAATGTTCATAACGCCGTCACCATTCGCACCTTCACCGACACAGACGATACCTGTTTTAAAATTGACGACGGTGGAATCACCGCTTATCGTCATTTCACCAGTTCCGTTACTGCTACTACGTCCAATATAAATGTGGTTGTTAAACGTCGTATTCCCACCAGAAATATTCAAGATTCCCGACGAGCCGGCATTATCGCCACCGACACGGAATTCACCATTAAAATCAGTCGTTCCACCCGTAATATTAAGCGTTCCTGTCGCGTTCGTGCCAGTTCCAATCAAAACCCAACCCGAAACGGAAACATTCGCGTTGTCGGAAATCGTCATACTTCCGTTCACGCTCGTTCCCGGTGCGATACTGAAACCATTCTCGAACGTCGTCGTACTACTACCGGACAGATTCACCACCCCCGTCGAATTTTCGCCGTGACCGATGTTCGGAGAATTTTTGAATGTTACCGTACCACCGGAAATGTCAATTGTTCCCTTCGAGTTGAGACTATTTCCAACGTTGGTAGTTCCCGCAAATGACACATTAGCATTGGTGATTTTGACCGTTCCATTAGAACCCTTGCCAGAACCGACATAAATACCATTTTTGAAGGAGGCAATTCCGCCGGAAATGTCGATAAGCCCGGTCACGGAGTTTTGAGAGTTCGTAATATCACCGCCAGCGACGCCGACCGCGCCCTGTGCGTCCCACTCGCCAGATTTCAGATACAACGTACTTTCAAGATGATGACCGTTGTGTTTATTATAGTTGCTATTATAAAAACCGACATACGTTTCACCTTGAGAGATGTACTTTCCGCCGTCAATCGTGAAGGTATAATCTGCCGTCATGTCCGCCGCCGACAGTTCCGGTCCAGCATTTCCGCCAAGTCTCGACAATCCTGTAACGGTGAAAGTGCCACCATTCAGGTTAAAAGTCGAGCCACCGCTCATCTCCGCGAAATATCCGAACAACATATCCTTCACGGATACAGTCGTATCTGCGCCACTCATCGTAAAGTGTCCCTGACCACGGCGTCCGATACAGAAATTACCCGCAACGTCCAGCGTTCCGCCCGTCATCGTGTATGTAGACGCTCCATCTTCCAGAGAAATATTCTGATTATCCTTCCGACTTTCGCCGAGGTTAAACCACTTACTGTCACCGGTCATCTTGACTTCACCACCCGTCTGAACCACATCGGTATTCGTGTGAATTGTAAAGTCACTGCCGTTCACATGCAGAGCACCACCGTTCACATTAATCGTCGCATTCGAGATGACTAAAGAACCGTTCGACGTGACTGTCCCGGAGTTAATTGTCGCCGTGTCGCCATTTCCTGGTACTTTATTCGGCGTCCAGCCATCTGGATTACCAATCCAGTTTCCATCGCCGCCGTTCCATGTATAATCCGCGCTCCATGCCGTCGAAGAACACACACCACCCAAGAAAATTCCCAGTCCAAGACTGATTGAACCGAAAGTCGCAACCAATTTACGATATTTTCTCATTTCCATTTTCTGTTCCATTTTTAATATTAAGGAATTTTTATCCCTGTATAAACCTAGTTCAATTTATGTTA
>JAUNAI010000461.1 GCA_030527705.1 Planctomycetia bacterium
GGAAATGAAAATGATTTAGGACACCAAGTTTTTTGCTTTCCGGGACCCCGTATTTTACGGCACTTCACACAGAAGAGACAGATTTCACAGACGGATTTTAAATCATCATAAATATTTAAAAATCTGTGGAATCTGTGGGAGATTTAAAAACACTGGTTTCCGTGAAATCCGTGGGATATGAAATATTCAGGTTAGGGGAGGCTATAAATTTCTCCGTCGCTCCGCGCCACCTTCCTTTTTACAGCGCAGCTAGCGCGTTCTCCACATCTTCCAGAATATCTTCCACATTCTCCAGACCGACCGAGAACCGTACCAAGCCAGGATTAATTCCCGCAGCTACGAGCTGTTCTTCTGTCAGCTGGCGATGCGTTTCACTGGCCGGGTGAAGCACGCACGTCCGAATGTCCGCGACATGAACTTCATTCGACGCCAATTTCAGCGAGTCCATGAACTTCTCCGCCACTTCACGTCCACCTTTCACCACGAACGAAATCACGCCCGAACACCCTTTCGGCAAGTATTTCTGCGCCAATTCATAATCCGGGTCCGTCTCCAGTCCGGGATACTTCACCGACTCAATTTTATCCGAGGCCTGCAGGAATTTCGCTACTTTCAGCGCATTTTCACAGTACCGCGGCATACGAACCGCGAGCGTTTCCAGTCCCAGATTCAGCAGGAATGCCGAGTGTGCCGCTGGGTAACAGCCGAAATCACGCATCAACTGCATACGCGCTTTCAAAATGTACGCCGCTTTTCCATACGTTTCCGTATAAATGATTCCGTGATACGATTCATCCGGCTCCGTGAGTTCCGGGAAATCACCTTTCTTCCAGTCGAAATTCCCGCTATCCACAATCACGCCGCCCCCCTGAACCGCGTGACCGTCCATGTATTTCGTCGTAGAGTGAACCACAATATCCGCGCCAAACTCGAACGGTTTACACAGAACCGGCGTCGCGAACGTGTTATCGATAATTAACGGCACGTTATGGTCATGCGCAATTTTCGCGAATTTCTCGATGTCGAAAACCGTCAGAGCCGGATTCGCGAGCGTCTCGCCGAAAACCAATTTCGTGTTCGGTTTAAACGCCTTATGAATCGTCTCTTCATCCGCGTTCTGATCGACGAAAATGCACTCAATTCCGTATTTCTTGAGCGTAAACGCGAAAAGGTTAATCGTACCACCATAAATCTGCGGCGTGGAGATGAAACTGTCCCCTGTCCGACAGAGATTTAAAATCGACAGCAACGACGCCGCCTGCCCGGACGTGGTACACATCGCCGCCAGACCACCTTCCAGATCTGCGATTTTCTCTTCCACCGCCATCACCGTCGGATTCGCGAAACGGGAATAAATCAGGCTTTTCGTCGGGTCATCGAAAACGGCCGCGACTTCACGCGTGGAATCGTACACATACGTCGTACTCTGCACTATCGGCACCACTCGCGGTTCCGTATTTTTCGGCGTGTATCCTGAATGCAGACATTTCGTTTCGTCTCTCATGTGAGTTTCCTCTCCATTTTCCTTAAATTACCTTTTCAGATAATTTTCTGATGTTTTTTCGATAAATTTCGACAATTTTCCGATAATCTTATGAACAGAATGTAATCCATAACCTTATCATTATACCATAAATTCTTTTTCTCGCAAGAGCTTCCTCGAAAAATATTCCAAATTATACCACATCTTCCATATTTATACGAATTCCGCTTTAAAATTCAGGAAATCATGCTCTTTCCAACAGTTGTTTTAATAACGTGGAACGATGATAAAACAGAAATTACAGTACGTCAGGTATAAAAATCCACATTTAGAAAGAAACCGAACTACCGGCTACTTCTCCGTTTACGGCTCTTCCGTACTTTCTCCTCTTTCACTTCCGAAATCGGTTTCCCCATCTGTTTTTTCAGCTTTTCCACCCGGTCGCGAATTGCCGCCGCACGCTCAAATTCCAGCTTTTCCGCCGCTTCGAGCATTTCCGCCTCAAGCTCCGAAATGTACTCAGCCGTAATCATTTCCGTCTCGTTATTCCGCCCAATCGCGGCGTTAGCGCGTCTAAATGCTTCCGCCTCGCGCTCAATACCGAAATCGATATTCTTGTGAATCGTCTGCGGAGTGATTCCATGTGCCTCGTTATACGCTTTTTGAATCTCACGTCGTCGCGCGGTCTCCTCAATCGCGCGGCGCATCGCTTCCGTCATCTTATCGCCGTAGAGGAGGACTTTCGCATTCACGTTACGTGCTGAACGCCCAATCGTCT
>JAUNAI010000462.1 GCA_030527705.1 Planctomycetia bacterium
AAAAATGTTTTCTTCCCACGAGCGTCACGACATTCCGGGTAGCAAGTTCCTCCCGAAAGGGTGGAATCTTGCGTAAAGTGTTTACCCTTGGTCTCCCCTAATAGGGAGGCTTTAAATAGATTTAGGAGTTTTTTATGAAAAGATTTATCATCATCACGGCAATTTTCAGTCTTTACTGTCTTTATGCCGTCCTGCCTGCGTTCTGTGTCGAGAAAATGAACGTCTGGCCGACCACGCCGCCGAATTATGAAGAAGGTCAGGCCGTCCCGGTTCTAGAATGGTGGGCGCCGGAGAATAAGACCACTGACGCCTGTATCATCATCGCTCCCGGAGGCGCATACATGGGTGTCGCATATGATTATGAAGGCGTGCCAGCGCGCGACTATTTCCTCTCGAAAGGTGTGACGGTCATCATGCTTCGTTATCGGGTTCCACGTCCGAAAATGATGCCAAAACACCAGTCCGCATGGCAAGACGCACAGCGCACGGTCCGCATCGTTCGCTCTCATGCCTCGGAATGGGGCTTCAATCCGGAAAAAATCGGTTTCATGGGCTTCTCCGCCGGTGGTCACCTGACACTCATGACGGCGACTTCCAGCCAGACACCTGCTTATGAGCCAGTCGATGAACTGGACAAAACACCGTGTCACGTCAATTTCGCGATTCCGATTTACCCAGCCTATGTTCTCAAGGATGGTGCAGACGGCACGAATTCTGGGAACGCCTCCTCTTTCGTTACAGATTTCTCTTTCGATGAAAAAACTCCGCCGATGTGCCTAATTCATGGAGACGGCGACGAATATTCCGCGATGGGTTCCGTGACTGTTTACCATAAACTCCGCACGATGAACCGACCGGCGGAACTGCACATTTTCGCGCTTGCGAACCACGCGTTCCGCAACTGTAAACCAGAAGACCCGATGATGTTCTGGAAAGATCGTGTTTACGACTGGATGCAGATGATGAAAATTGTCACACCGGCGAAATAATCCAAAAAAGTAATATACGTAACAGGGAGACAACACATGATGCTGTCTCCCACTCATTTTCAATTCACATTACACGCTCTTATCCTCATTCCAACATTCTCCAGTCAAATTCCTCCTTATCCTCCATTACGTCCTTCATCTCCGCAAAAACCGAATCTCGCACGCTCACCGAAACAGGCGTTACCCGACTCACCATCTTGAAATCTCCAGAAACCTCAAATATTTTTCTTTCCGCTACGGTCTCAGACACTATTTTCACTACAGTTTCTGGTACCATCTCAGAAACCGGTACCATTTCTGTTTCCACTACGTTCATTTTCGGTTTCTTTTTCCCGAACTGTCGTGAGAATTTTACTAAATCCAGAATCGTAACCTTTCCATCACTGTCGAAATCCGCACGACTTTCCGATGTATTAAAATACCGGGAAAATTCTACTAGATCCAGAATATCGACTTCCGCATTCCCATTAATATCATAACGCATTTTCTGAACCTTTACTCCCATAACTTCCGTGTCATTTTCCAATTCCCTCCCCGTCGGCCAAAGTATAACACTCGCCAAAACATACTTTTCAGCAACTCCATAACACTCTGCTGTCAGAGAAAAAGTCACTGTCACCCGTCCATCCGTGCCAGTTTCCTGCCGAACCTCCCTGCTCCAATCGTCCGCCACCTGCAACGAATCCCAATTCATCTGAAACAACGTCGAATCATATGTAAACGACTGAGTCACCGTTTCACCTGCCCCGAAATCCGTATTTTTCAACCGAATTTCCGCACAGACCGCGTCCCACTCTGTCACGGAATCTGTTACGCTCCAGAATTCTGACACATCTCCAACGCCTCCAAACTGGGATTCCGTAATCACCAACTCAGAAACCGTCTCTCGGAGTGTCACAACTTCCGCAGTCACCGCTTCCGCAACACCTTCCGTTTTTCCCACGCCTATCGCGACGACTTTCAGATAATATCCCTCATCCTCCACCGTCGCCACATACGAGCTTTCCGTCGCCCCCTCAATCTGTATATCCACATTTTCCGAATCCGTTCCGCGATACCATTGATACGTTGCCGTTAAATTCTCCTGCATAAGTAACGCCGTCACTTTCCGATTTACTCCCGGATTCTGCATATTTAATGTCACTTCCTCCAGCATGAGCGCCGGTGTCGTCACCTTCACGTCTTCTGAATATTCGGAATTCTTATACTCTCCTATCCCCACCGCGAATACACGTATCTCGTACTTCTCTTTTGGCCCACCCACGATT
>JAUNAI010000107.1 GCA_030527705.1 Planctomycetia bacterium
AGTTCCTCCCGATTAGGGTGGAATCTTGCGTAATGGGTTAGAGACACAACCGTTAAACATTCGTGAGGGAAGGATATTTGCGCAGTGTGTTTACCCTTCAGGGCCATAATGGACATAAGTCCCGTGACATTTTGTCCTTTTGTCCCAGCCTCGAGAAATGCCGTCTATTCACTAGCCCCCATATTCTACCCCATTGGTCAGAATTTTGAGGATTATTTATGAAACTTGAAATTATTCAGGGTGACATCACGAAAATGGAAGTTGATGTAATCGTGAATGCGGCGAATTGCACGTTGCTCGGCGGTGGTGGCGTGGACGGCGCGATTCACCGTGCGGCGGGGAAAGAGTTGCTGGCGGAATGTATGACGCTCGGTGGCTGTCGGACGGGCGAGGCGAAAATGACGCGCGGTTATAAATTGCCCGCAAAATGGATTATTCACACTCCCGGACCGCGCTGGCGTGGGGGAAAACATGGTGAGCCGGAACTTCTGCGGAACAGTTACGCGAATTCTTTGCGACTTGCGGCGGAGGCGGGCTGTCGGACAATTGCGTTTCCCTCTATCAGCACGGGAGTTTATCGCTTTCCGCTTGCGGACGCGGAAAAAATCTCAGTCGAGACGATTCTCAATTTCCCGGAAAACACGTCGCTTGAGACGGCGTACATGGTCTGTTTTGACCCGGTGACGCTTCAGGCGTATGAAGACGCACACATGACATTAAAAAGTTTTGAATAGCGAGATTGAACTAAAAACGATTTTCAATTTACCTCATCACGGACGTAGATTCTTACAGGTCGCTCGTTCATCGAGTTTACTCGGTAGAATCCTGTGTCCGTGTTTAGCCAATTTCGGAGGCACGCACCATGTCGTTATTATTAGCTTTATATTTTGGCAGTTTTCTCTTGGTTTCCTGTCTTTCCTGGAAGTTATTAAAAAAAATTCACCCGTACTGGTTTATGTTGTCTAACTTAAAAAAAGGTGTGATTTGTGGGGGCATGTATTTCGTCTCCACTTTCATTTTTCTCCTGTTTTTTATGATGTTGGCCGGTTCTGTAGAAGGTTTAGAGGGGTTTACTTTCGCACTGAGTGTTACTGTTTTTTGGGTTGGTTTTCCGTCGAATTTTTATATTTTCTACCTTATGATTGCGCCTCAGGATTTAAATTCATGGAGCTGGATACTTTTTTTGATTGTTTCTGTCGTCAATAATATACTGTGTGGGTTGTTATTCGGACACTTCTGGGGAGATAAATTGGAAGGTAAAAACGAAAAATAACGTTGTTAAAGTTAAATGTTCTAGGCAAATTTCACTTTCGATATAAAAAAATTGAAAAAATTTCCTGAAAAAATGTGGGAGCCCCTTGACAGTCGGTGAAAAATCGGTTACACTAGTTTTATATCCGACACACTATAAAATTTTACTTTACCGTCATTTCGCGTTGCTGAAATGATTACCGAAAGGTCAGCCCTTCCCTGAATTTTCAAGTGAAATCCATATATATACTTAAAAATGGCGACTTTTTCGGTCTTCGGATGCGGAAAGTCTCTGTATTTTCCCCAGTTTTATATTTGGAGTGTTTCCTGAAAATACTTCTACCACCTTAACCCTCAATTTCAGTTAAATGATGATGAATCGACGTGATTTTTTTCGTACTTCCAGTGCTGTCGCGGTCATGACCGCCCTTCCGTTTATCTCTGAAAATGTTGCGTTGGCAGTGATTGACCCGATTCGTGAAGGGACACTGACGTTGCCCGCCTCGAATGACGTGACGCTCGGTGGTCTTTTCGGAAAAATGTACGAAGCAGGCTTGGTGCGCTTGACGAAAGACCCGATTAACAAGAATTTTGTGCTTGCGGACGTGAATTTTAATATGCAACGGACTTTCACGAACTTCAGTGGCGATATTTCAGGGCGTTTTCTTGAAATTTGCTCCAGTGTGGCTCACGGCAAGAATCTCGCGACGCCTGACTTTTTGCAGGAAGTGATTGATGAAATCGTGAAGTATCAGAAACCGGATGGGCATTTCGGTGCGGAAACGGACTGGTGGGGGGAATTGGATCTGCTTCAGGGAACGGATCAGGCGGTGATGATGCCGATTCTGTGGGGAAATGGACGGTTGTTGCTCGGTCTGACGGCGGCGTGGGACGCGTTCCGAAAAGAAGCGACGCTCTCCGCCGCGAAGAAGTTGGGCGATTTTTACGTGAATACGGTTGAGCCACGATTCTGTGACCCGAAACGGATGGAGGAGTACACGGTCGTTTCGCCGGGTTACGCGTCTGCCTACGTTACGTGCGTTTATGAGGGTATGGAAGGTCTGGTTCAGCTTTACCGCGCGACGAAAGAGAAAAAGTATCTCGATTGTGTCGTGAAAATGGCGGATTTCCATGAAAAATTCGACGTTTTGCCGGTCCGACACAGTCACGGAAGCCTCTCGGAACATGAGGGACTGATGATGATTTATGAGGAGACGGGTGACCCGAAATACCTCGCACGCGTCGAAAAACGCTGGGAAGAAGCGGTTTCTGGCGGTTACATAAATGTCTGCGGTTCCGTTTTGGAAAAGTTCCATGTCTCCTACGACGGTTTTGTGGCAGATGAGGGATGTTCGGAAGCGGACTGGTTGCGCCTGAACCTCATGCTGTGGCGTAATACGGGTAAGGATAAGTATCTCGACATGGCGGAACGTCTGCTTTATAACGGTTATGTCGCGAATCAGTGGCCATCTGGTGGTTACGGTCATCGTTTTCTTGGTATTGATGGAAAAGGACCGTTTTCGTATCGGAGATACTGGGGGGAATCGTACTGGTGTTGCTCGTATCACTGTCCGCTGGGGCTTTACGACCTGAAACGGTATCTTGTCGTGGCGAAAGACGGAAAAATCCGTATGAATTTCGGGAAAATCTTCACTGCGTCGGTGGAGATTAACGGTCAGAAATGGGTCGTGACCAGTGACCTGAAAGACGGTGAATTTATCGTGAAAATCGCCGGTCCAGCGGGTGCGTCGGTGTCGTTCGAGGTACGGAAACCGGGTTGGGCGACGAAAGTTTCCGTGTCTTATGGTTGCGGAAAGGTCGCGGACCTCACGAAACCGGTCACGGCTGGAACGACGCTCAAAATCCGGTATGAGTGCGGTTATCGTCTGGAATCCCGTAGCCTTCAGCCACTGGAAATGCCGAAATCGGGCGATCAACTGAAAGAAGTAGCGATTTTCTACGGTCCGAAAGTCATGGTGGCGAAAGCTGGCGACGGTGAGAAAATCGAGGACGTGACGCTCGCGATTCAGGACGGCGTTCTGACCGGTTCCGACGCTCTCACGACGTTTAAGGACCTTTATTTTACGGAAGAAGAACGGTTACAGGGACACTCTTTCCTGTTTAATGTGACTGTAAAATAACGTTAAAAATAGAATTATAACCTGCCAGATTTTCAGATAAAATCTGGAATCTGAAAGCCCTCACACAGAATAGGAGTATTAACATGAAACTGAGTGAACTCACCCGCCGTCAGTGGATGAAAAATGTCGGTATCGGTCTCGGTGCTGCGAGCGTCGGACTTGGTGTCGGTAATCAGGACGCGAAAGCTGATTTCGTGACGAAAAAAGTTGCGCAACGTGGTACGGAATATACCGGCGCGGAAGCGACTCCGTGTAAATTAGTGGACGGAAAAATCTTGCGTCCGGCGGCGGAAATCCCAACCATTAGCGAGACAGACGTTCTCATCGTCGGCGCAGGTCCGGCTGGATGTTGCGCGGCGATTGCAGCAGCTCGCGCAGGCGTGAAAGTAACGCTCGTGGAACGGTATAACCACTTCGGTGGTCTGGCGACGGGTGGTCTCGTAGTTCACATTTTGGGTCACTGGACGACGGATGCGAACGGCAAGAAAGTCCAGGTCGTTCAGGGTATCGGTGAGGAAATGATGAAGCGTCTGGAAGGGATGCCGAACGGGATTTGTAACCGAGAATTTGGACGGAATCCGACGCTTGATTCAGAAGTGTACAAGTATCTGTTAGTCGAAATGCTGACGGAAGCGAACGTCGAGATTTTCCTACACAGTTGGGCGATTGATTCGATTATTGATGATAATCCAGACGCGAAAACAGGGAATCCCGTCGTGAAGGGGGTTCTGATTCAGACGAAACTCGGACCGCACGCGATTTTGGCGAAACAGACGGTGGACTGCACGGGTGATGGTGACGTTTTCGCGACTTGCGGTTGTGCGTATACCCGACGCATGTATCATATCGGATTGCCATGCCGACTGGGGAACGTCGATAAGATTAAACAGGTGGAAGGAGTGAAAATTCCGCGTCATCTGCTGGGTGACATCACGCCGGTGAAGGGTGTCCGCTGGGTGAACATGAATGGTCCGGACGCCGACGGTCTCGATGTGCGTGATTTAACGAGGCTGGAACTGAATCACCGGAAACAGATCTGGAAGAATTACATGACGTTAAAGAATACGCCTGGCTGTGAGGAAGTTTTCTTACTGGAAACTGCGCCGCAGATGGGTGTGCGAATTACGCGCGTGATTGAAGGTACAGAAGAAATGACGCTCGAAGACGCGAAAGCCGGGAAGGTCTATGATTCCTGCGTCGGTTACGGTGGTGCGTGGGGTGGTGACCATATCGGCTGGCAGATTCCGTATGGTTGCTTGCTGTCTAAAAACGTCGAAAACATTCTCACGGCAGGTCGGTCGATTTGCGGCGCGCCCTCCATGTCGGAATTGCTCCGCGTGTATCCGAACTGCTGGTCGTCGGGGCACTCGGCAGGTGTCGCCGCTGCGGTCTGTGTTCTGAATAATACCACTGCACGTGACGCGGATCTGAAGGAAGTCCGTAGAATTCTGAAAGAACAGAACGCGTACCTCGGTTAATTGGGCCGATAAATGTTTAGGTAACGTTTCTGAAAAACGGATACAGCGTCCCGATATATTTCGGGACGTTTTTCTTAAATTGAGAATAAAAGGGTGACAGTAATAAGTGTTACAGTAAATGGAGAACGAGAAATGAAACGGTGGGTGTTAAAAATGGCGATTTTTTTAATTCTTGCCGTTTTGTTTCATGTGAGTGGCCATGCTCCGGGAGTAATGGAAGGGATTCACGCACTTTCACCGCTTCTGTTTCTGGCGAATTGTGTAACCGGTTTCGTGATGACACTCGGCGCAATTACGGTATTTTTCGGAATCGGTATGCTCATTTTATGCGTGTGGAAACGGAGATTTTTCTGTCGCTGGGCCTGTCCGCTGGGTTTTTTTCAGGATGTTTTACGTCTGTGTCGTTCCAAGATAAGAAAATTGCTCTCCATTAAAAAAAATATTGAGGAAATGAACACAGGGAAGGAGAGTTTTTCGAGAAAATTTCTCCGAAAAGTTACCGTTTTTCAGGCTCTGGGTAGAATCTTGGCACTCGTAACGCTCGCGTCGTTGATTTTCGGTGGATTTACCTTTTTATTTCTGGATCCGATTATCATTTTACACGGAGCACATACGCTGAACTGGTGCCGTTACGCATTGGTGGGAATCGGAGTAACCGTTTTAATTTTTCCAAATTTCTGGTGCTATTTTATGTGTCCGTGTGGTGGAGTCCAAGAGATAATATGGAGACTCCGTGTTTTTTTTATTTACAGTAAAAAGAATGAAGAAATTATAGAGAAAGAAAAGATTTCAGAAAAGGTAACCGTACAGAATCCGAAACGGAGAGCGTTTTTTCAGGGTGTGGGAGTTGTTGCTATTTCCATAGGGGGTTACTTTTTATTAAAGAACACGGTAAAAAATACGGTGAAAAAGGTTGCGGAGAAAGCGTCGTCGGCCATAATGAAATTTCGGTTGCCGGGAGCACTGCCGGAAGAGGAGTTTTGGGCGCGATGTACTCGATGTGGAGCGTGCAAAGGTGTGTGTCCGACAGGGCTGGTAACGATTTCTTCGGATAAGTCAGAACCGATGACGTATGCGACACCGATACTCGATTTTACTCCGAAAAATACGGAAGATAGAATTTTTTGTGATGCAGAATGTACAGCATGTACCGAAATCTGTCCGACGGGAGCGTTACAGCGTGTGAAGCAGGATGAGAAGAAAAATGTACGTCTGGCGGTGTGTGAGTTTAATTATGAACTGTGTCGCAGATATTATCAGATGGAGTGTTCTATCTGTCTCCAGAATTGTCCGTATGAAGCGCTGACGGAAGTCTGGTCGGATGAGTCGTACTCGAAAATACCCGTTGTGAATGCAGATTTATGTACGGGGTGTGGACGCTGTGTCGCTTTCTGTCCGGGTGAGCCATTAATTAGTCTAGATGATATTCTAGGAGGAGATGATTCATACAGTGCTGGCGTAGAGTCGCAGACGGGGGAATTATTAGAGACGATCATCGAAACTACAGGATTTAAGGCACTGACTTTACACTCGATTTCTGAATAGATAAATTAATTGGTTGAAATAATGTGCGATAATGGTAGTGTAGGAATGAAAAGTGAGAAAATTTTTATGAAAAGGGGTTCCCTAGTGCTTGTAATTTAATTTATATGTGTTATAATGTAATAATTAAATTTAAAATCGGGTAAAAGTTGTCCGCACGAGCACCACGGAAGGTTTTAAACCAGACATACTATAAAATTCCGTCGTTTCACGTTGCAGAAATGATTGTAGAAATGACTGCTGAAAGAGATGCTTTTCACTGATTTTCATGAAAGGATTAATTTATGAGAGAATTAATTTTCATGAGTGTGATTGGTATAGAAATAAAACAAGAATAATTGGACATTTTAAGATGGTCAAAATAAAAGTTTTAACGTGTTTAAATGTGTGTGTGCTGGTGATATGTTCCATCATTTTAACCTACTCGGCTTCCATTTTGAATGCAGAAACGTCTCTGGAAGAAGAATTTCGGTCAGCACCGATGATTTTACCCGGAACGCAGATTCCGCTGAAAGGACTTCCACTCTGGCACACGAACGGAGCGTTGACGGACGATTTAATTCGAGAATTTTTTGAGAAAGGCACTAAAAATGGTTTCGGTGGGTATACTTTCTTGCCGTTGGGACGTGAAGTGCCGACTGAGCCAAAATATCTGACGGAAGGATATTTCGAGTATTTCGGGAAGGTGCTGGACGCAGCGAAAAAACGTGGTCAGAAAGTTATTTTCTACGATGACGTCGATTTTCCGTCGGGAACGGCAGGCGGAAAGATGAAGGAACTCCATCCCGATTTCTGCTCGAAACGGCTTGATATGGAGGAATGGGAGACCGTCGGACCTCGTGAAAATATGGAGTTTCGATTTTCGCGGAAATTGAATCAGAACTGGAATGACGGAATGTTTCAGGCTGCGGTCGCGATGAATCTGGAAACGTGGGAACGTATCGATTTAACGGCGATCGGGACGGAAATCAGAAAAGAAACAGCGGAAGTAGAAAAAGAAACGGGTGCGGAAGCTAAAGAAAAGACGGAGACTGAAACGGACGCGGAGGCTGGGGAGAATGCGGATACGGAAACGGTTACGGACGAACGGATTCTGTGGGACGTTCCTGCAGGAAAATGGGTTGTGATGGTGTTTTATGTGGTCACAGACGGAAATAAAGTGGATAACATGGACCCGGAAGCGATGGAGAAATTCATCTCGCTGACGTATGATGTGTTTTATGAACGGTTTCCAGAACATTTCGGCACGACGATTCCTGTATGTTTCTTCGATGATGTGACTATGACGCAGACGGAAGGTGGGCGGAACTGGACGGGCGGTTTTAATAAAAAATATGAGGAAATGTACAGAAAATCGCCTGCGACGGATTACCCGGCGGCTTTTCGGTCAATTGGACCAGACACGGCGTCGGCGCGGTATAGGATCTGGACGGTACGGAATGAATTGTTCGCGGATGGTTACGCAAAATGTGTCCATGATTGGTGCGCGGAACATGGAATCATGTCGAGTGGACACCCACAGGGACCGTATACGATTCAGCCGAATAATATGTGTGGCGACGAAATGCTGACGCATCGGTCGAGTGACGCACCACTTTTCGACTCGATTCATTATTATGGTCACGGACGAGATGGATTTAAGGTACCGACGTCGGCGGCGTATAATTTTGATAAACCGTTGTGTCTGGTGGAGATTTACGGAAACTATCGTGACGGAATACGGCATGGGAAACCGGAATTCGATGATAAAATGTTGTATCGGAGCGCGATGGAGATTTTCTGCCGTGGGGGAAATGTACTGTTACCGCACGGAATCTGGACGAATCCGGAGAAAATGTACATTCCACCGGATATTTCGTGGCGAAATGGAAATTTAAAAGGTGAGTTGCCGAAATATGGTGACTGGGTGAGTCGAATCAGTCTCATTCTGCGCGACAGTCGGCATGTGGCGGATATCGGAATCGTGTATCCGATTGAGAACCTGAACGCATATTACTATTTCTATCTGAATTTTCCGCCGGGAGAGTATCCGTATGGATTATACATTCCGCCGGAAACGGATTATATGGCGGTCGGAAGTGATTTAACGTCGCGGATTTATCGGGATTTCACGTATCTGCACCCAGTGACGATGAAAGAACGGTGTAAGATTCAGAAGTCGGAAGATGGACGCACGGTGTATCGGCTGGATAATGAGAAAAACTGGGAAGAATACGAGGTTCTGATTCTTTCAGGTGCGGAAGTGATTTCATGGAAGACGCTGGAGCGTGTGTGTGAATTTCATCGGCAGGGCGGAAAGGTGCTGGCGACGACGCGGTTACCGAGCCGAGCGGCTGAGGGAGTGGAATATGACGTGCAAGTGTGCGAGATGATTCAGGAATTATTCGGCGTTGATCCACGGGCTCAGGGGATGGTCGAGGCACTGAAATGCGGTCAGGAAGACATTACGCTAGCGGAGAATTTTCGGGCATACCGAGCGGCGAATGTCGCGGGACAGTATGAAATGGCGTATCCGGACATGAAATCGGAAAAGTTGGCAGAGATTCGGAAGGAACGTGTGATTTTCCTACCGACACCGACGCCGGATAAGCTACGAGTGGCCCTAGATGTGTTGGTTGCGGTTCCGGATGTGCGGATTGAGTCGCACGACGGAAAGAAATTGCCGACGGTGGAGATTCCGCCTCGGTGGAGTCATGATTATGACGGAATGGTTCAGTATATTCATAAAGTGAAGGATGGACGTGATTTCTATTTCGTGGCGAATTCTTCAGACTCTCGGATTTTACTGGATGTGACACTGCGTGGAAATTTCGGGAAGCTGGAAATCTGGGACCCCATTACGGGAAAGATGGAAAGCATTCCGAGTGAAAAGATTTCCGTTTCGGGGAAAGAGACGAAAATTTCTGGTCTGGAATTTCAGCCAGTCGAGGCGCTTTTCATTGTCGGTGACAAAAAATGATAAGCAGATAGCGAATTGTACAACTACTCATTTTATATTAGGTTTAAACACGAAAGGCGAGGGTACGCTTTCCATGAGAATATCAACTAAAGGCCGTTATGGCTTGCGCATTTTACTGGATCTGGCTCTTCATGTGGAAAGTCGGCCGCGAATGTTACGGGATATTGCGGAGTCACAGGGGATTTCGGAGAAGTATTTAAGCCGACTGATTGTAGATTTACGTCAGGCGAATCTCGTGAGTTCTGTGCGTGGGGCGAAAGGGGGATATTCTCTCGCACGGAATCCGGCAGAAATCTCTATTTTAGAGGTCGTTGAGGTCATGGAGGGATCTCTGGCGGTCGTGGACTGTGTGGATTGTGATGAACCGCAACCGTGTATGCGTGCGGCATGTTGCGCAACGCGGGAAATGTGGAACGGGATGAATGAGAAAATTCGTGCGATTCTGAAAGAGGTCACATTACAGAGTATTCTGGATCGACAGCGGGAAATGGACGCAGACGCACAGTGCTGGAATTATTGTATCTGAGTGAGACATTTCTGGAATGAAGGTTTCCGGAATATGGGATTAGGATAAAACGTGTGTGAAATTGAGGCGGCTGGTCTGAATTTCACACACTGATGTTTATTGGTTCATTCTCATTGATGTCATTCCATCGGGTTAATGTAATTTTATCTGCAGGAAGATGAGTTGTGGGAATTTTCTGAGTGGAAATTTCACTCGGAGAGGAGATTCAGAGAGCCACTGCGGAATTCGAGAAGGTCGATGCAGACCCAAGAGAAACCGAGATTCTTGAATTTTGCGACGAGTTCTGAACGTTTTTCTGGCTGGAGGAGGAAATTCATCCAGTCGGCGGACGTTTCGATTCGCGCCAGCTCATTTTCGTGGAGACGGACTCGTAAAGGAGTCACGCCCCATGCGGAGAGAAATGCCTCGGCCTGTTCGATTCGGTGGAGACGCGCGGTGGTGATTTCGATTCCGTAAGAAATTCGGCTGGAAAGGCACGGTGTGGAAGGTTTCTCTGCGACAGAAAGGTTCCAGTGTCGGGCGAGTGCGCGGATGTTGGATTTTGTGAGGCCGGCTTCACATAACGGACTGCGGACGCACCATTCTTGAACCGCTTTATATCCGGGACGAAAATCGGAGAGGTCGTCTGCGTTAGAACCCTCGGCAAGCGTGGAAAATCCGGCATTCTGCGCAGTTTCTTTTAGTTTTTCAAGAATGTGACGCTTGCAGAAATAACAACGTTCACGTGAATTGGCACGGTATTCCGACAGGGTGAGTTCCTGCGTGGGGACGAATTGGTGTGAAATTCCGATTTCGGTCGCGATTTTCTGAATTTCCGCGAGGTCAGCACGTGGCATGGAGGGACCTTCAGCGGTGAGTGCGAGTGTCGGCCAGCGGTTCTGTATCGCGACTTCATGAACTGCGCGCGCTAAAACGCAACTATCGACGCCACCGGAAAAAGCGACTGCGCACGGTCCAATTTCGGTTAAAATCGAAAAAAGACGGGAAGTATGGGGGGATTCTTGCATGATTTTATAAAGTAGATGCTGATTAACTGGGAGGCGACGCATCTCGCGTCGCAGAAATGGTGAAAAACGCAAATTTTAGCCTAAAAGTATCCAAAAAATCACCGATTCCAGTCAGAAATCGCTATTTTAAGGCACTCACAGTGACGCGGGACGCGTCGCCTCCCAAAAATGTGACTTATTCAGCATGTCTTAAAAGGAATCAGAAATGGTGAATTTAACTCTCTTTTTATATATTCTATTCCAAAATGATGTTTTTTCAAGGGGTGGGACGTAATTTTTGAGAAATTTTATATCAGTCCCCATTGTATGTAAGATAGATTGGATTTATAATAATAAATTTAAGGAATTTTGATGAAATTTTGTGCAAATTGAGATGTTTTTATAGAAAATGAATAAAATTAAAGATGAAAATGTGATAAATAATGAAAGTCAGCTGGCTGAGATGGTGAGTAAATGGAAACAGTTGTCGATTCCGGAAGAATATCTGAAAGTGTGCGATGAACTTGCGGAGATTGAAGAAGAACTAGAACGGTTAGAAAATGAATTTTTGTTGAAACGAGAAGCTCTTTATGAGCTGGAAAACCACTACTTATCGGTAATGGCAAAATATTTTCCTAGCGAAGATTATGACGATTTAGAAATCGAACTAGAAAGGAAACCTCAGGCGACTGCATTAGACTTGTTACGTTTCAAGCCAAAATATATGTCGGAGGAGGAATGGGAACAGAATTTTCCTTCAATTTCTCAGACATTTAAAATGTTTAATGATACATATAATAGTTATAAAGAAAATCCTAAACGAAAAATGATGTCAGAGTTGCAACAATCTAAATCGTGCGAAAAAAAGAAAATAGAAATAGAGCTTTTAATGAAACTTTTGGAAGATTTTTTGTATAAGATGCCGGGATATAAAAGATGTAATACAAGTGTTCCCACAGATGAATTAGAGCCTTTCATGCCATATTTAATAGAATATAATTCGCACTGGGACGAATTTGATATATGCAATTTATTTAGGATAATTTGGAATAAAAAGCGTCCGTGTGTTATCATAAGAAGGAACATAAGGGAGTTTAAAATTGCTTGTGTGGTGGTTCTTATTATTTTTTGGCCAATTGTCGGATTTTCTATTTTTTACTACGGCTGGTTGGGGACGACTGTTGCATTTTTAATCATGGCTGGTATCAACATAACGAGGGATTACTACTATATGTTCAGGCTTTTGTGGACAGTGCTTCTTGCTTTCGGTGGAATCGGCTGGAGTGTCGGATTTCTTGGTATTTACCTCCTTGCCTACCTCTTGCGCT
>JAUNAI010000463.1 GCA_030527705.1 Planctomycetia bacterium
GTTTCGGGAACGGAACTGAAAACGGACGCGGATTCTGAACCGTTTACCGTCACGCTCGAAATCGGCGACGTGGACGGAACGGAGAAGGCGGAAGCGTTTCAGATTCTCTTTCCTGGTGGTCGGCAGGCGATTATTCGCGGCGCGGACGGAAATGGTGTGATTTACGGGACTTTCGCGTTTCTCGACCTTTTAAAATTGAATTCTGAGACGAATCAGCCGGAAATCTTGGGTGTGGAAGTTACGGACTGGCCGTCAATTCCGCATCGGGGACGCCCACATTTCGTGCTTATGCAGCAACTTGTGCCGGGAGCGTTGGACGCGTACGCACGGGGACGGATTAATTACTCCGATGTGCGCGATAATCCGACGATTGGCGTGACGAATATTTATCCTGACCGCGCCGCGCCGATGGGGTTTCCTCCGGGAATTCCGGTGGATGCGGTGAATGTGAAACGCGTGATTGACGAGGCTCACCGACGCGGAATGTTCATGTATGCCTGTGTCGCCGCCGCCACGACGAAAAACGCCGGCGGAATCATCGTCGGTTTCGACAAGCTCGACGAGGCGAATTTTTACGAGAACGTGAATCGGACTTTTGAGGAACTCCTGACGCTCGGAGCCGACGGACTCTGGCTCTCTTTCGACGACATAGGCGCGGGTACGGATTCTCGGACGGCAATCGAAAATTTTCTCCGACTTGCCGATAAACACGGACTTTCGGGGCGCGAACTCGCCTTCACTCCCCCAATCGGCGCGTATCAGAAAATTGACCACCCGCAGAATCACGAACTGAGTAAAATTCCCGGTTTCGAGAAGATTCAGTGGTATTTTACCCGCGTTCCGTGTCAGGCGGATACGGAAATGTGCCGAAAAATTAGACTGGAACTCCCGCCCGCGTGGTGGCATAACCTGATTCATTTACGTAGCGGTTTTCTGAATAACGCGCAGATTGCCGTCTCGCTCCGCCCCGGAAATGTGGAATCTGAGACATTTCAGCATTATGGAAACACGGCGACGGATTCCGAAATGATTCCAGAAACAAGAACAGATTCTGTGAAAATAGATTCTAAAATGAAAATCGCGACGGACTCCGAAAATTTAACAGATTCCGCGAAAAAATACGCCGTGCGCGAGAATAAAATCCCATTGCCTGCGTATATTGAACTTCACCCGCTTTCCGCCGGCTGGCACGCGCCGAAATATGAAAATGTGCGTCAAGTTCCGGAATTTACGGATAATGTCATGCTCTTCTGCATCGGTGGCGGTTTCCCGGAGGAGTATCTCGACACGGCGTTCGGCTTCTGGGCGTGGAACCCGGAAAATTTTGATTGGGAACGGTGCCAGGACGCGATTTACAGCTGGATTTACGGTCCGAAATGTGCGGAAGCGGCACAGAATTTCGACGCGAAACTTGTGGAATTGAAAACGCTTTACGTTCTGCCGAATCGTTTTTTCCAGCCAGGAAAAGACTTTCCGCCACGGTTAAAAACACCGGTTACGGAAAATCGTACGCGAGCGTTACAGCTTCTTGATGAACTTGACGCGCTGTGTGACACGCTCCAGAAAGAGGCACCGTCGGCTTCTTCCCTGAATCGTTACCGTCTAGAAATCGTGTATCTTGAGCCGATGCGCAAAACGCTGGAAATAGCGCGATTCTGCGCGACGGCGGACTTCCCGGAGTACGACGAAAGTCTGAAAACGCCCGAAAATCTCGACGCGGCGCGAAAAACGTCTGAATTCCGTGCACGAGTTGAAACGATTTACAATCGACTTGCGCCAGAACTGAAAGCGATGGACGCGTGGAAAAAACGGTGGATTCCGTAAGTAAAGAAACGCCTGATTTTCTGCGACGCCGTCGCGATTAGGAAATTTTTGATTTTACGGATATTTAAAGCCTCCCCTAACCTGAAAATTTCATACCTGAAAAGGAAAAAAACGCGAGAGTGTCGTAAAATACGGTACTAAACAGAGATTTATGTTGAGGGAATCATTTACACATTGTGTATTAAGGTTCATTGACGAAATGCCAAGCTCCGTAGGAGCGTTATGTAATAGCCGTGTGTGTAAACCCGCGGTTAAACGGCCGGTTATATACATTTGACCGCTATGTGGTCGGAAGATCGTATCTCACCGTCTGTTATGCATATCTCTTTCAGAGACGTATGAAATTTTCAGCCTAAAAGGGAAGGCTGAAACCAAAAAAGAAGATGTGTCGCAAATTTTCTGAAAAATTTTAC
>JAUNAI010000108.1 GCA_030527705.1 Planctomycetia bacterium
TTTGCAAAATTGTTTTCTCCCCAGACCCCTCTTTCAAAAAACTCTTGATCGCAATTTTCGATTGCTTGTTTTTATCGATGTATGATTTTATTAAAAGGAGTTTTGAATGTCGTGTGAAGAAATGGTTCATCTTCCTGCGTCGCTCGCGCCAGTGCCGAGGTCGGTGTCGGTGGGGGGACGGTTAGCGCTGTTTTTTTACGGGACAGGACCGTTCGTCGCGGTCTTTTTTGCGCTTCTGGGAATGTTTCTATTAGGAAAATGCAATTATCGAGATTATATTCTTGATTTTGAGCCGGTTTCGGAAAGAGGGATAATCACGAGTTTTGAGGAAACCCGTATGAATGCGAATAAGAGGCACGTATATCGGGTTCAGTTCGAGATTCCGGGACTTGCCGAGGCGCAGGTGAGATATACGTTTCGGAGGTTCGAGCCGGGGTATACCTGTGATATGGAGCGTCATCAGAGTACGCGTTTTGGGACAATTTATCGACCGGTCGAGACGACGTTGGGAGAATTCGGACGGGATTGGGTGTTTTTGGCGATAAGCTCGCTGTTTACGCTGGGCGCTGGAGGACTTTCTGTTTACATGATTCGAAAAGGCGTTAAAATACTTCATACGTTGCGTTATGGAAATCCGATTTACGTACGGGAGACGGAGCGTCGGGATACAGGCTTGCGCGTAAATGGGATGCCGGTATTTCGTGTCGTATTTCGCGGTGTTTCGGAAGAGGGAACGTCGTGTGAGCATACGGTTAAAACGGTAAATGTGAAACTTTTGGACGAAAATCGGGATTTCTGGCTTCTCGTGGACCAGACCGGGTATGTGGTGTGGCTGGACCATTTTCTGGAAAGGTTTCAACTTACACGGAGTGGGGATTTTCGGCTGAAATTCGGTACGGTCGTCCGTTTTTTGATTGTCGCGACGGTGGAAGTTGGAGCGGTTGGGCTGTTTTGGAAATATGGTATTTGAGGCTGAACATATTACGCATGTATCCACTTGGTTGGAGAGCATTGTTGCTCGTCGCGGGGTGACGGTCGTGGGAGGGAAAAGATTTTTGTGAAATTGTTTTCCCGTATCCTCACCTTCCATAAAAACTTCTGCTCTTTTCTTTTTTCATTTTCTCGTAGAATTCCCGGAAAGTCTCATATTTTTTAGGTGGTCCCTCTTGAATTTTCTTGCGAAAAAGAGTAAAATAAGTCAAATTTATAGACTATTAGCGACAGACGACGGATTTTACGATCGGAGCCTGTCCTATCATTCAATTTGTTTTTTCTGGCATGAATAGGTGAACCATGACTCAAGTCGAAAATTTGGCGATTAATACGATTAGAACGTTAGCGATGGATGCGGTACAGGCAGCGAAAAGTGGTCACCCCGGCACACCGATGTCGTTGGCTCCGGTGGCGTATCTGCTTTATAATGAGCTGATGAATTATGACCCTGCACATCCACAGTGGGCACAGCGTGACCGATTCGTGCTGTCGGCAGGTCATGCCTCGACATTAATATATAGTATTCTCCATCTGGCGGGCGTGGAACAGTATAAAGATGGAAAACCGACCGGAGAAAAAGCGGTACGGATTGAAGATTTGAAAAATTTCCGTCAGTTCGGTTCACGTTGTGCGGGACACCCGGAATATGAACACACGAGCGGTGTGGAAGTTACGACGGGGCCACTGGGGCAGGGCTTGGCGATGAGCGTCGGACATGCGATTGCGTCGAAATGGTTCAGCGCGAAATATGCGCGTGATGGGAAGGACCTGTTCGGGTTTAACGTGTATTCCCTCTGCGGTGACGGTTGCATGATGGAAGGAATTTCCGGTGAGGCGGCGTCGCTGGCGGCGCACTTGAAGCTGGATAATCTCTGCTGGATTTATGACAGTAACCGAATTACGATTGAAGGAAGCACCGATTTAGCGTTTTCGGAAGAAGTCGGAAAGCGTTTTGAAGCGTATGGCTGGAATGTCCTTCGCGTGGAAGATGTGAACGATCTGGACGCGCTCCGTGCGGCGATTGCGAATTTCAAGGCGGAAAAGAATCGTCCGACGCTGATTGTCGTGAAAAGTGTCATCGGTTACGGCTCCCCGAATCTTTCCGGGACCGCGAAAGTTCACGGCGCCCCGTTGGGTGAAGATGAAATCGTCTTGACGAAACAGGCTCTCGGTTGGACGTACGATAAATTCGTCGTTCCGGAAGAAGTGAAGACGCTTTTTGCGGACGGAGTTCAGAAAAACGGTGTGGCTGCTTACGCGCAGTGGGAAAAAGAATATGCAGATTATTGCGCGAAATACCCGGTGGAAGCGGAAGAGTTGCGCTGTCTGCAGACGGGCGAGTTGCCCGAAAATTGGGACGCGGGAATCCGTCAGATGTGGGAAGCAGACGCTAAAGGAACAGCAAGTCGTAACTCGTCCGGGAAGGTTCTGAATCAGCTTGCGGCGGGGATTCCGTGGATGATTGGTGGTTCTGCGGACCTCGCGCCGTCGAATAAGTCGAATCTCACATTTGAGGGGGCGGGCGATTTCGGGCCGGAAAATTACGCGGGCCGGAACTTCCATTTCGGTATCCGTGAGTTCGCCATGGCTGCGATTTGTAACGGAATGGCGACGTGCGGGCTGAAGAGTTACTGCGCGACGTTCTTCGTGTTCTGCGATTATCTCCGTGGCGCGATGCGTCTGAGCTGTCTGATGAACCTGCCGGTGTTGTATATTCTGTCGCACGACTCGATTGGTGTGGGTGAAGATGGTCCGACACATCAGCCGGTGGAGCAGTTGGCATCGTTGCGTTGTATGCCGAATCTGGTGGTTATGCGTCCGTGCGACGCGAATGAAGTGCGTTTTGCGTATCGTTGGTATGCGGAAAATAAGACTTCACCGGTTTGCATGATTGTGACGCGACAGGATTTGCCGACGTTACCGAGAGCGGTGGAACCAGAGGGTGATTGCTGTGCGTGTTCGTGTGGCGTGAGTAAGGGCGCATACGTTTTGCGCGACTTCGTGAACCCGGCGACGGGGACGTTCGACGTGATTCTGATGGGTAGCGGAAGTGAAGTTCATGTGTGCCTCGACGCACAGAAGATTCTCGCAGAACGGGGAGTTTTCGCACGTGTCGTGAGCATGCCGTCGATGGAGTTGTTCGAGCGTCAGAGCGTGGAATATCGGGAAAGTGTCCTGCCGAAAGCGTGTGTACGGCGTGTTGCGGTCGAGGCGGCGATTCAGTTCGGCTGGGATCGGTATCTCGGCACTGAAGGGAAATTCGTCGGTATGACGGGCTTCGGTGCGTCGGCTCCGTATAAGCAGTTGTACACGTATTACGGAATCACGGCGGAAAACGTCGCGGACGTGGCAACGAAATAAAAGAGAAAAAACACAAGAAAAGAACCCCAAGAAGCAAGCAATCAAAGATTGCGATTAAAAGGTTTTTTGGGAGAGGGGCTGGGAGAAACCTATTTTTGCAAAAAATGGTTTCTCCCACGGACGTTACGACATTACGGGTAGCCGATTCCTCCCAACAGGGTGGAATTTGACGTTCGTGTTTAGATAAGCCTCCTTTTAGCATGAACATTTCATACCTATACCGATTTTACCTAGAAATTTCGTATTGAGAGGCCTTTCCTGAAATTGAAAGTGGAGTCCGTATCATTGCGCTTCACTACGAGATTTATCGTGTAAATTACGTATGAGTGATAACCCCCCTGTTCCTTGGTATCTTCCAGAATAAACTAAAACCCGTTCGTGTGTCAGTTGAGGTGAGTATGTACATTACGAGTCTTCAAAATCCGAGAATTAAAACAGTCGCGCAGTTACGTCAGGGACGGAAACGGCGGCAGTTGGGGAAATTTATCATCGACGGTCGGCGTGAGACATATCGCGCAATTGCGTGTGGGTTTCCGATTTCGGAAGTTTTTTTCGCGCCGGAATTGGCGGATGAGGAGACGTTGGAGTGGATGGACGATTTCGCGGATGAATATTCCGACCAAGTAGAAATCCATGAGGTAATCGAGGCGGTTTTCGCGAAAATTGCGTATGGAGACCGAGAAGATGGAGTTTTGGCGGTCGCAGAGTATCGGGAATTAACGCTTGAGGAGGTTTTTGAACGCTTGCCGAAAGAGGAAGCTCCGATAGTTGGCGTGATTGAGGGAGTCGAGAAACCGGGAAATATCGGTGCGATTCTCCGGAGTGCGGACGGTGCAGGAATTTCCGCGTTAATCGTCGCGAATCCGCAGACTGACCTGTTTAATCCGAACACGATTCGAGCGAGCCTCGGAACGATTTTCTCGATGCCGATCTGCGCAGATAGCAGTGAAAATGTGGTTGCATGGCTGAAAAAGCATGGTTTTTTGACTTATGCAGCGATTGTAGACGGAGCAATTCACTACACGGAAGCGGATTTTACCCGTCCGTGTGCGATTGCGCTAGGGAGCGAGGCGTGGGGCCTGACCGAGACGTTCCGCGGAGCTGGAATTCAGCCGATTTTCCTCCCGATGAACGGAATTGCCGACAGCCTGAACGTCTCGACGACGGCCGCGATTCTATTTTATGAAGCGTTACGACAGCGGTCAGTCCATGACGTTTAACCTGATTTCATACCTAAAAAGGTAAAAAATGTGAAAACGTCGTAAAATACGGAATAAAACCATCTTATTTAGCAGAAATTTAAAATAACGCAGAGTATTTTAACGCGAAAATAAAAACCATTAAATATCCCACAGAACTCACAGACTTTCACAGAAACAAATATTTTAAAATCTGTGAAATTCTGTGGAATCTGTGGGAGATTTAAAATCACTGGTTTTCGTGAAATCCGTGGGATATGAAAATTTCAGCCTAAACCGCGCGTTTCATCTTCTCATACGCGATTTTGAGCAGTTCCACAGGCGTGTAGGTTTCGCAGTACGTTTTATTAAAAATTTCCAGTGAAAACGTACCCTGATAACCGATTTCCGCCAGTGTTTTGCGAATGAACACGAACGGCGCGACGCCATCACCCGGAAAAACGCGGTCACCGTCCTTGAGTGCTTCCCGTTCAATTCCGCCAGGCCAGTCGTTCCAGTGGAAATTCGTCATCTGTGCGCCATTCAGCTGTTTCAGCGACGTATAATCGTTTCCGCCACGGTATAAATGATACACATCGAGCAATAGCGACGCACGCGGATGAACCGTTTCGGTCGCCACCCAGACCGCGTCGGAAAGTCGAGAGAGCGTCTTCGCCCCGCCCCAAATTTCCAGTTGCGGAAACACACCGAATTCCTCTCCCATCACCAAAATCGCGCGGTATCTGTCCGCCAGTTCCGCCAGAGAAATATCCGTCCGCGAGTAAATCCCCGCCGGTGCTGCCGCGAAATTCGAGCAGCCCAACACGCGCATTTTCTCCATTCCGCTCCGCATGTCCGCGACCGCCTTGCGTCTTGGTTCTTTCTCCGGAACCGCCCACGGGAAGAAGTTAATGCCGCCGACGATTTTCATATCTAAATCATCGAGCCGACTACGCAATTCCGGGAGTTTCCCACCTTCCGCCAGCCACGCATCTAGGTCGTTAAACCAGATTTCCAGATTCCGAAACCCCGCTTCGTGCGCGACGCGAATCTGCTCCAGCAGTGGCAGATGATAGTGCATAATCGTTGCCGTATTCAGCGCAATCCGTGACACATCCGCCTTTTTTACGCACGTTTCTTCCTCATTTTCAGTATTTTTCGCATTTTCTGCGCCCCACGTCGTCTTTTCTCCCGAAACGCCCGCCGTCACTGACACCGCCGCCGCGCCCGCCAGCGCAAGAGACGATTTCAGGAAATTCCGTCTATTTTTCATGGTGTTCACCTTCTCCGATTCTATATATTCCTTAACGGCTCAGTTCCAGAATCGCCATGCTGGCGTTATCATTCGGATTCTGGAAAATCTTACAACCTTTAATCGTGTCTAACGCAATCTGGCGACGGACCGAATACCCCTTCACCTCACAGAATCGATGGAAATCTGCCAGTGTCAGGAATCGTACATCTTTCGTGTTGTACCACGAATCGTCATTATCACAGCCACGTTTCGGCATTCTGCCCGTCTCGTATAATTTCTTCCGCCACGGTAAATACGCACTGTTCGGGAAGCTCACAATCGCAAAACGCCCCACACGTAACATCTCTTCCAACACGTTTTCCACTTCCTTTACCGTCTGGAGTGTGCAAGAGAGTACGACATACTCATACTGACGATCATGAAACGCTTTCAGTCCCTGATTAATGTCTTTCTGTACCACATCCAGCCCACGCGCAACGCATTTCTGAATGCAACGCTCACACAACTCAATTCCCATCAGTCGGCTTTTATCACTCCGTTTTCGTAGCCGTTTCAGCAGGTCCCCGTTTCCACAACCCAAGTCCAGAACGCTCGCGTGTTGCGGAATCAGCTCCAAAATCGACTCAAAATCCAGTCGTCCATCATGTGACCGACCGAAACCATCCTGATAAACACCCGAATTATCGGAATCAGCTGACGGAATAGGCATTTCCATTTCGTGAACATCCGTGACGACGTGAATATCTTCTTCACATTTCTTGCCACCCTGTTCCTTGTCGAGATTGTTCAGAAAATGCTCAATCAATCCGCCATACGTACTCAGCTGGAGCGGGAGCAAAAACGCATCGTGACCCGCGTCGCTCGGAATATTATAGTAGCTGACAGCCTTTTTTTTCGAGATGAGCGCATCCACAATCTGTTCCGACTGATACGGCGGAAGGAGCCAGTCCGTCGAGAAACTCAGAATCAGCCACTTACACTCTGCAGGTTCCAGATTTTCCGCAATCTCCGGGACATTATCGCCGAAATCCATAAAGTCGCACGCATTGGTCAACGTAATGTAACTGTTGGCGTCGAAACGCTCATTAAACTTGGATCCCTGATGCGCGAGGTATGACCCAACAGCGAATTCTGTCTCGAATTGCGTGTCGATTTTCCGTGCGTTACAACGTCCCGTTTCGACATCGAACTTCCGAATCATCGATTCTCGGCTTAAATACGTAATATGTCCCAACATACGCGCCAGCGCCAGTCCGACCGCAGGACCACCGTCCGGTTTCCCGTAATAATCGCCACCGTGGAAATTCGGGTCACTCGTAATCGCGTTTCGCCCAACCACGTCAAACGCAATTGCTTGACTTGTCAGACACGGGCTGGTCGCCAACGTAATCGCGCCTTTCACCATTTCAGGATAGTGGGCCGCCCAAATCAGGCACATCATCCCACCGACAGACCCACCCACAACGGCCAGAAGCTGCGTGATCCCCAGTCGGTCGAGCAACATTTTCTGGAGTTTCACGTTATCTTCCATCGTGACTTCCGGAAAAGCGGCTCCGTACGGACGCCCAGTCTCTGGATTTACCGACGCTGGTCCCGTCGTGCCTCGGCAACTACCGAGATTATTCGTGCAGATGACAAAATATCGATTCGTGTCAATCGACTTTCCAGGCCCAATCAGAATATCCCACCAGCCGGGGTTATCCTTCATGTTATGTCGAGCGACGTGGGAATCGCCCGTTAGCGCGTGACTGAGGAGAATAACGTTATCCTTATTCTCATTCAAGTCACCGTAAGTTTCATAAACCACCGTCACGTCCTTGAGCGTCCCTCCCCGTTTCAGGGAAAAATCACCGTTAAATGTGACTGACTGCGCATAAGGAAGCTCAAAAGCTCCACGCTGTGAATCGCTACTGTCGAAAAGATCTGCCATTTCGTGTTCCTTTTAGGTTTCAAGGTGACGCCTTCCACCCTGATATTTCATCTCCCACTATTTCATCTCTCACGGATTACACGGAATCCAGTGGTTTTAAATCTCTCGCAGATCTCACAGATTTTCACAGAAATAAATATTTAAAAATCCGTGAATTCTCTGAAATCTATAAAATCTATGAGCGATTTTATAATTTTTGTTTCCGCATTAAAATACACTGCGTTATTTTAACTTTCCGCTAAAAATGATGGTTTCATGTCGTATTTTACGACGTTTTAACGTTTTTTACCTTTTTAGGTATGAAATATTCAGGCCATGAGGCACCGCCACAAGTGACGAGTTACTCTGTTTACTATTTTATCTTTTATTTATCCGGGAAAAAACACTGAACCGTGTGACCGTCACCGATTTCGATTAACGGCGGTTGCGACTGACTGCATTCCGGCTTCGCGCGCGAGCAACGCGGACAAAAACGACATCCCGGTGGCGGATTTACCGGACTCGGAACGTCACCCGTGAGTAGAATCCGTTCTTTTCGCTGAGCCGTATCGACCGACGGAATCGACGACAGTAACGCCTGCGTATACGGATGCGCCGGGTGTGCGTAAAGGTCCGCGCTTCTCGCCATCTCGATAATTTGTCCCAAATACATTACCGCGACCCGGTCGGACAAGTATTTCACGACGGAAAGGTCATGCGAGATGAACAGATACGTCAGATGATGTTCCTCGCGCAACTTCACCAACAAGTTAATAATCTGCGACTGAATCGACACGTCCAACGCAGAAATCGGCTCGTCCAGCACCAGAAATTTCGGCTGTAACACCAACGCGCGCGCAATGCAGACGCGCTGACGCTGACCGCCGGAAAACTCATGCGGATACCGATTCAGACACGACGGCTCAAGTCCGACCTGCCGAATCACCGTCTGAACGCGCTCTTCCCGCTCTTTCGCGTCACCGAGTCCCTGAACAATGAGACCTTCCTCAATAATCGACCGAATCGTCATACGCGGATTCATCGAGCCGAACGGGTCCTGAAAAACAATCTGCATGTCGCGCCGAAGCTGTTTCAAGTCGTCGCCGTGCGCGGTCAGGACTTCTTTTCCGTTAAAACGTACACTTCCCGCCGTCGGTTCCACAAGCCGTAAGATAGAGCGTCCAGTCGTGGTTTTTCCGCAACCACTCTCACCGACCAGACCGAGAGTTTCACCCTCCTCCAACTGAAATGACACATCATCCACCGCCTGAACGTGTCCCACCACGCGCTGAAGTAAACCACGATGAATCGGAAAATAAGTTTTCAGGTTCTGAACTTCTAGTAACATAATGATATTTTTATCTGAAAAGGGTCTTATACTTTCCCCTTTAGGGAAGGTTATGGGTTATTTCAAAAAACCATACCGATATATTTTCGGTTCGATTTTCTGCGCTAGTAACTTCATTTTTTCGCGTAATATCCGAATCAGCTCGGTATACGTTTCGTCCTCCGATTTCGCATTCATCTTTCCGTTCGGCTTACACCCCTGAAAATGTTTCCGAATGTCGTAATAGGAAGCGTTTACGTTATACTCCCTGTCCGGGGCGACGCGGTGATAATATCGCCACAGTTCGCGTCCCGCATCGAAAACCGCTTGGGCTGTGGGAGAAAATTCGATTTTTCTCGTTCCGTCGTAGACGGTTGAATTTGCGTCCTCGACCAAAAGACCATGAGTATGGTATACTTCCCCCCCCTTGAATGTTGTACATAAGTTTGGTCATAAATTTACTTGCGAATTTATCGCGGGCTTCCACTTCATTTTCGGTAAACGGAATCCAGTGATTCACGCCGTCTTCGGCAGAAATTCGATTCTGTCCGTGAAAAAGCGCAAACGCAAGGCAGTCGGACTGAAATTCCAAATCCTCTTCCCAACAAGTGGGGGACTTAAATTCCCCTCTTCGTAAGAGGGGTGGCGCGATAGCGCCGGGGTGTTCTAAATCGCTAATATTCTCACCACTTCCCAACCCCCTCCCCCCGCCTTCGGCGGTACCCCTCTTGGAAAGAGGGGAATTAGCTCTTGCGAGCGCGTTGCCTCCCAATTTCACCGCCGTCGGATATAAAAACTGGTCGCGGTCATTCAACCACGTCGCGGGAATCGCGTGACGAACGGCAAAGGAAATTGAAACTTTTAGTAAATTATTCTTATCTAAAAAAATATGTACTCCACCTCCTTTAATTTCATCTTTTATATTTTCTATAAAAACAGCGCCCTGATTTTGAAAATCATTACCCCGTGCAGCAAAATGTCCAATTTTTAATATATTTTCACTTGTTTTATACTTTCCAAATGTACTCAAGTATTGTTCATTATCATAACTGACTATTCTTTTATATCCCAATTTATCCCCGATTCTATCATATACCTCCGCCTGAATTTCTGTAAATTTCTCTTTTTTACTCGTGTCCCACACGAAAAAACCAATCGGGAACTGTCCTTTAACATTATCAAACGTGTCCGCCGGAACGACAAATAATCTTTCTAACTTCGCCTGAAAATATTCGCGATATTTCTCAAAATTCGGCGCCTGTAAAGCCTTTAATGTGGAAAACTCCCCCAAAATACACCCAGAAATTTCCTGATATATACGGAAGAAAAACTGAGCGAATAACTCATTGCTTGCTTTACCTATTATTGAAATATAATCCGTACGTCGATAACTTCCTTTGCTATCTGAATCGTTGGAAGTTTTCTCTGATTTCGTTATAGTAAACTTGGTATATTTTTCATATATTTTGTTACTCGTCGCAACTTTCGCTTTATTACTTCCAGTGCCTGTAACTGTCGTTGCGCTTGTCGCTTCCGCGTATGGCGGATTAATATAAATCACCAACTTTTTTCTTTTTTCGGGGTCGGTAACGATTTTGCGTAGTCCTTCCGGAAGTTTGTCGAAGGAATCATTTAGGAAATCGAACTGGAAAATTTGACTTTCCCACAGGTTCGCGCCGTGTTTTGCACGGTCTCGCATGACATCGACATCCGCCTGGTCGAGCGTCGAAGCCCAAATGTTATCCTTTTCCGTCAATCCCGCCAGCAAGTTCCCCGTCCCTGCGCAACAGTCCCAGACGGTATACTCTTCCTGCCAATTCTCCCCGAGCGCTTCGGCAAGGTATTCCTGCGACTTCTCCACCCAAATACTCGGCGTGAAGAAACTCCCTTTTCGTTCCCGAACGTCTTGCGGAACGAGAAGATCGCGACGATTGACGATATATTCCCAATATTCCTCTTTCGGCGGACGTTTATACAAATTCCAAAACTGCGTGTGCGCGACTTGTTTATCGGAAAAATAAGCGTTTTTGGAAGTTTCAAGTCCCATTTCGTCTAGTTTCCGATCCAATTCGTAATGGTTTTCGCGCAACAAGACGTACAATTTCTCACGGAGCGTACAATTTTTATCGCTTATTAAGTCGGCAAGGTAAAAATCGCCATCGATTAAGCCGTTTTCTTTCGCAACGCTCCAGTCAATGTCAATCGTCGGCTTCACCTTCTCCAACCAACGGGTATAAACCGCCATGAAATTATTTTTCGTGATGGCAATACGCTGATTTCCACGAGCGTTTTTAAAATTTCCCCTGATAAACTTCCGCAGTTCCGCTTCGTCCTTCTCAAAATCGAACAGCGTAGTGCTCTTCTCCAAGAGCGATTTCGCACGGTCATAAAGCTGGCGAAACTCTTTTGTTTCGTGATTGGACGGCGTAACGTTCCAGTTAAAATCGTTCTGTGAGAAAAAATCCGCGATGTCGCCATACGAAATAAACGCGATTTTCTCCGCGTCAAACGCTCCTAAAAACTTTGGCGGCAGGAGTTTGTCAAATGTTCTCGCCTTTCCAATTGTGAGAATCAGTTGCACGAACGATTCGTAAATATCCCTCCTCCCTGCTTTCGCTTCCGCCCAAAGCAACGACTGCGCCTCTGTCGAATCTTTCGATTTTCCCAACTCAACACAAAAATCGATATTCCCAATAATCCGCGACGAAACATACCCCGTGAAAAAATCCGCTCCGACACAGTTTTTCAACTCTTCTTCACGAATGTTGGCGTATTTCATGGTTTTATCCTTCTTCACAGACATAAATTTTCCACAAGTAACAAGCGAATCTAAACACCAACGCAAGATTCCACTCTTCGAGAGGAACTTGCTACCCGTAATGTCGTTACGGTTCGTGGAAGAGACCATTTTTGCAAAATAGGTCTCTCCCAGCCCCTAAAACGGTTAAATTACCGAATCGCGTTGGGCAGTCCTTCCGCAAGTCGTTTCGCAACGCGTAACGACGGTAAAGCGGGATTACACGCAACGTCGGTATTAAAAAATCCAAAAAAACTCTTA
>JAUNAI010000464.1 GCA_030527705.1 Planctomycetia bacterium
AGATGGTTGGGACGAGGAAGAAGGAGAGGACGAAGGAGCGGAAGACGGGGAAGATTCTGGAGATGATGATTCTGATAACGTAGACAGTACAGATGAAAACCAGGATGCGGAAGTGGATATCATGCTGGAACAGTATACGAGCGACGCACTGTATTCAACGAAAAAGTATGAGTACGGTGACGCTTCTATCCGGGAGATTTTAGCGTCGAATCCGACGACGGTCATGGAGCTGGTTGCTGCTGCCCGTGACTTTACGGCTTTAAAGCGTTACGAGTTGGCGAATCGGTTTTATAAGCGCGCGTTGGAGGCGGAACCGACGGAAGATGATGTGACTGCGTTAGTGACGGAATATGGACGTGCATTTTTTGTGACACTTTCCGAAAATGCTCTTCTGGAACCGTCCGGGACGGCATTCGGAAAAGAAATTCTGACAGCGTTGGAGAATCGTTTCAGTTCTGACCCGGAATTTATTCAACAGATGATTGAACAGCTTTTCAGCACAGATGAAGCGGAACGGAAAGTCGCAGAAACGGAACTGATGACATACCGGTCCGTATCGTTGCCGGCACTGATTAATGCGTATATGGAACGTCTGGAGGAGACGGAAAGTGCGGAAGAAGCGGACGTTGAGGAAAAAACGGAAGGCGCGGAAGAAAATTCGGAGCTACAGATTTTACAGCAGACGTTACTCATGTTCGGTGAGGGACTGACGAGCGCGTCGGCAGCGTGTCTGGAATCGGAGGAGGTCGCGCTACAGAAAACGGCGGTAGAACTGCTGACGATTCAGGCGAAACATACGACTCCAGAAGCGGTTGTGATGTTGTTTTATGCGGCAGCCCGTGGTGGAGAGAATGCAGAAGAAATTCAGTCGGTGGCGGCTAATGCGCTGAAAAAGTTGACTGGTCGGGAACTGGGAAAAGCACATCTTGCGCGATTCTTGGAAACGCAGATTGAGAAATTACAGAGCGATAAAAAGAAGATTGAGTCGGCTGGAAATGATAGCGTGATTGAGGTTATCTGGCGTTGGAACGCGGATGAAAAGGTCATTTTCCCTGCCACGGCGAATCGGCTGACGAAATACCGACTGAATTCATATCGGCTAGCACAGGCGTACTGGAATCTGTATCCGGAAGGTGTGAAGGCGCGGAAATACTTGTTCATGACGGCATCGGAGTATGTGACGACGTTTATGGATGAATTCGTCGAAACGGAACTGAAAACGGACCAGATTATGCAGACGGAGGAGTTTAAACGCCTGCGTAATAATTACCGGCTGGAGGAAATTGAAAGTTATCTCACGGAGTGTATTAACTCGCGGTTTTACGACGCGGCGGTTCTCGCGGCACTTGCGCTAGGGGAACTTGGAGATGAGACACTCTTGCAGCCAGTTGGTGCGCGTGCAGGAAAAAAACTGGACCCGACGCTGTGTGTGACAGGGTCTGAGAGTTATTCTCCGTTGGTCTGTGCGTTACATGTTCCGAATCGGTTACTGAGATTCGCTGCGTTACAGTCGGTGATGAAACTGAATCCGCAGAAAGCGTTTCCCGGCTCCTCGCGCGTGATTGATACATTAGCATGGTTCCTCTGCACGGACGGTCACTCGAAAGTTCTGGTCGGCGACTTAACGGAAGCGGATGCAGTACGTCTCGGTGGGCGACTGCGTCAGCAGGGGTTCGCGTTCGAGATGGCTGCGTCGTCGAAGAGCATTCTGGAAAAGGCGATTCAGTACTGCGACTTCACGATGATTCTGATGAATGTAAAAGTTCTAATGACGAATTCTGACCTGTTACTTCAGCAGTTAGCGCTCGACCCGCGGACCGCGGATGTTCCAGTCGTATTACTCGCGGAGCCGGAAGATTATAAGACGGCAGAACAGTGGGCGCGTCGCTTGCCGAAAGCGATCTGGTTCCCAGAACCGGCGAGTGAGACGGACCTAAAACTGATGTTAACGCTCGTGTCTCATGTTCAGACGTCGGTTGTGATGAGTGATGAACAGCGTATCGTCGAGACACGGACAGCGTTACTCTGGGCACGGGATATTATGCGTTCTCATCAGGGTGGCTGGAAACAGAAATTACGGTTTAATGTGGAAACATGGAACGCTCCGAATACGCCAATTTGGGCACGTGACATGATTCGTCCGCTTCAGGAAGGAACGGAAGAACCGATTCCGGCGATGGAAATGACTCAGGTTTCTGAAGTAGAAAAAGACGCTGAG
>JAUNAI010000465.1 GCA_030527705.1 Planctomycetia bacterium
GCCGGCGGTGATTGTGCTCGTGACGCGAATTGGAGGGAGTGAACAAATAATATGTGACGATCAGGAAGATTTGACGGAACAGAAATTTCGGAAGGAGCATGGGAAGCCGGAAGAACAGGTTCTACTCGGACATAATCGGAATTTTCCGGGGAGAATGTATAGTCTAATTGCTGGTTTCGTTGAGGCAGGCGAAAGTGCGGAAGAGGCGGTGCGTCGTGAATTGCGCGAGGAGACGGGAATCGAAGTGAAAAATATTACGTACCGGCGGAGTCAGTGCTGGCCGTTTCCGTTTTCGTTAATGCTCGGTTTTCGAGCGGAATATGCGTCGGGCGAGGCGCGCGGAGATGGGGTGGAGCTGGATGATGTTCAGTGGTTTTCACGTGAGAAAATGCCAACGATTCCGCAACCGGGGAGTATCGCGTATCGGTTACTGATGGAGTGGCTGGAAGAAAAATAGAAAAATAGAAAAGGAAAAAGCGTTCGCAGAACGCAATTAAGAGTGTTTTGAAAGAGGGGACTGGGGAGAAAACAATTTTGCAAAATGTTTTCTTCCCATGAACGTAATCCCTTTACAATCGTGAGGAGGAAATATTTTGCAAAATATTTCCCCTTACACACTCCATCAAAAAAACTTTTAACGCATTCTATGAACGTTTACTTTTGAGGTTTTCCTCTATTTCATTTTGGATTACATATATTCCCACCCACGAGCCGGAATTGCAATTTTGTACTCGCCCTTTTCGTTCGGGAGCGTCGGCGGGACGGCATCCCAACTCCAATTTTCCGGTTTCGGAAGCTCTTCCGCAAGCATTTCGTCCCACGTGACACGTTGACCAGTATATGCTGCCATACGTCCAAGAAGCGCAGCACCTGTAGAGTTCGCCATGTAAGTTCCGTTATTTACGTAGGTCTCGCCACCACTGCGAATCGCGTCAATGAGCGTCTTGTGTTCCCACATGTACCCCGTGAACGGTTCGATTTTCGGTTTACAGGCGTTTTCACCGTAGACTTCCAGAACATGACCGCAGTTTCCGATTTTCGCCCAACCTTTCGAGCCGTGAACGGTCGTGATGGCACCGCCCCACGCACCCGGAATTTGACGAGAGTTCGCCTGAAGCATCCGTCCATCCTCAAATTCATACGTGACAGCCATCGCATCGTACATGTCACCCGTGTCCGCCTGACGACGCGCTAAACGTCCACCAAAACCGAGCGCCGCGGTCGGCGTGGGGTCATTCATGCACCAGAGAGCCACGTCAATCTGGTGAATCGTCACGTCGTTAATATATTCACTCGTCATCCAGCAGAAATTCACCCAGTTACGCATCTGGTACATCATTTCCGTGTCGCCCTCTTTCCGCGTTCGGACCCAGAGCTGACCGCCCATGCGATTCGCAACGCATGAAACGACATCGCCAATGAGACCTTCCTGAATTTTTTTGACCAATTTCTGGGAGCTGGGCTGATAACGGTTACAGAGACCCGAAACAAGATTCAGTTTCTTCTGACGTGCCATTTCTGAGGCTTCCAGAATCATGCGGATACCCGCGCCGTCCACCGCGACCGGTTTCTCTGCAAAAACGTGTTTTCCTGCCGCAATCGCTTCTTTGAGCATTAACGGACGGAAATACTGCGGAGTTGCGAGAATGACGTAATCCACGTCGCTTTCCAGAACTTTTTTGTAGGCATCGAATCCGCTATAGGCGGTATCTTCCGTTACATCCATCCGATCGCCATACTGAGCTTTCAGGAGCGGAATTGCAGCTTTCGCTTTATCCTCAAAAATGTCGGCGACACATGTTATTTTCACATTTTCGTCCGCTTCCATTGCGTTACCGGCAGCGCCACAACCACGACCACCACAGCCGACAAGACCAATTTTCAGCGTGCTCGTTTCACCTGCATAGAGCCGACTTGAGGCCGAAAAACCTGCAGCAAGAGCGGCAGTGGAAACTGCGGAGGTTTTCAGGAAATTTCTACGGTTGGTTTCAGTGCTTTTTAGCATAATAAATTCCTCTGGGGAAAAAGTAGGTGGGAAGGACACGGATTTACAAGAAAATCCATAACATTATATTTATTTTACTCAATTTTCTTTATCTTGTCAAGACTTTCCCACTCATTTTGACGCAGAATGGAAAATTTTTTAAAATTTTTTTCCTAAATTAGGGGCTGTTCACACTACCCCCCTTAAAAAATCAAAACTTATCGCAAACAACAA
>JAUNAI010000466.1 GCA_030527705.1 Planctomycetia bacterium
AGTGAACGGGATGTGCGTAGAAGATAAAAACGAGAATAGAGGAGATAAAATGTCAGATTTTTTGAAAAGCAGTGATCCGATGGAGTTATGGCTGACGACGTTGAAAAACTATGTAAATGAAGAGCTGGAAAAGGTATGTGAGAATCTGAAAACTGAAGTTCCGGCTCGTCTGTTGGAGTCGATTTCATACAGTCTGCTTGCACCGGGAAAACGTATTCGACCGATTTTGGCGTACTTTTCGGCCGCGTCGGTTCAGGGAGGAAATCTGGCACTGGAAACGCTCCGGAAAGTGACTCCTGCGGCGTTGGCGGTGGAGATGATTCATGCGTACTCGCTCATTCACGACGACTTACCCGCCATGGATGATGATGATTATCGGCGTGGAAGACTGACTAATCACAAGAAATTCGATGAAGCGACTGCGATTCTTGCTGGAGACGCACTTCAGCCGCTCGCTATGGACCTGCTGGCGACGGAAATTGGGAATGAAACCCCAGAAATCGCGGTACAGGCGGTACAGATTTTATCTCGCGGAGCTGGGGCGCTCGGAATGGTTGGCGGACAGATGGATGACATTTATTTTTCTCCCGACGCATGTCGGCCAATTCTGCCGATGACGCTTTTGGGCTGTTTTCCGACGCTGTCTGGGGAATTTTGCCAGAAAGAATTAGAAAAATTCGGAAACTCGTCTAGGTTGACGGAGTTACGTGCGCTGGAATCTATGCAGGACCGAAAAACAGGGGCGCTGATTACATCGGCTGTCATGCTTGGTGGGTTAATTGCGGGTGCGAGTGAAGAACAACTTTTCCGTCTAGGACTGTACGGGCAGTATCTTGGTCTGATGTTCCAGATTACGGATGACCTCCTTGACGCGACAAGTACTGCGGAGGTGATGGGAAAGAAAGTGGGAAAGGATACCGATAAAGGGAAAACTACGTGGGTAAATCATCTTGGAATTGAGGATTCTCGGCAGTACGTGGAGCGGTTGGCGACGCTTGCAGAAGAAGAAATCGGACAGGACGCGTTTCAGGATGCCACGCCGTTAATTTCATTACTTAAATATGTCGCGCAACGGAATCATTAAGAACTGGAAGAAGAGAAAAGAGAAGGTAAAAGAAGAAAGACTAAATTTTCCACTGATTCCGTGGTTTTCACAGATTCTACCGATTTTCATAGAAGGAGTGAATTTTCAGGAAATGAAAAGGATTTAAGCCGTATCATTTCCTGTTTTGGGGAGTTTCCTACTTTCCGGTTATGTATTACGGAACCTTAAAATCGCTAAGAATCTGTGAGAATTGGTGATTTCTGTGAGATAATTAGTGTTATAGTTTCTGGCTTCTATTTTTTACTTCTCTTACCTTTTTCGTCCGGATATTTTGCGAGAGATTTTATAAAAGATAAATTCAGGAATGCGTGAAAGTGGTGAAAAATGAAAAAACGAGTGTCGTGGTGGTGTCGGCTGATTTATGAAATTATTCGGATACGGGGAAGTAAGGAATTTTACTCGAAAAATGGGGAGGATTTTTGGGATGCTGTCATGCGGAAACGGCCGAAGCGTGGGTCTCGACCGGGACGGATTCACCGTGCGTTATTTTGGTTACTCGGGTGGAAATTCACGGAAGGTGTGGTGGCTGGATTTCCTGTATTTACGCTGAAATCACGACTGGCGCAGAAAATGACACGGAAGTTGGAATTTTCAGAAAAGTCTGAAACGTTGAGAACGTCGAGGTCGGATTCTGGTTCCAGACTGAATTCTGGTTTAGAAATGGTGGATAAGTCAGAAAATGCAGAAGAAATGCGGACCATTCTGTATCTGCATGGTGGCGGTTATGTTGATGAAATGCTCTGGCTTCACTGGGAGTTTCTCTGGCGACTTCTCTGGAAGACGGGGGCGGAAGTCGTTGTGCCTCAGTATCCTCTCGCGCCGGAATTTCATTGTATGGACGCGATGGTGATGATTCGGGAAGTATATCGAAATTTATTGGAAAGAGTACCAGCTGAGAATGTGATTCTGATGGGTGATTCGGCTGGAGGTGGGTTGACACTGACATGTGCGATGGATTTTCGGAATGAGGGACTGCCACAACCGCGACATTTAGTGATGATTTCTCCGGGACTGGAGGTCTCCGCGGCGGATATAGAGACTGATATGGAGGCTCGAGAGCTGGAAATGCGAGACCCGATGCTCTCTTATGGGAGTTTCAGCT
>JAUNAI010000467.1 GCA_030527705.1 Planctomycetia bacterium
AGCATATTCAGCAACATGTTTTTTTCTTCATTGCTTACTGACTTCCCTACCTTCATCCCTAATGCTTTTGCCAGTGACTTATACATATCGTTCGTGGCTGCTTTGCCGTATGTTGTGGCAATCCACTCCCATAGTGCATGATGTTTTTCTTTTTCTGCCTTTGATAATTTTGTCGATCTTGATTTTCCTGAGTTGATAATTTCCTCTAACTCTTGCAGTTTGGTCTTTTTTGCCGCTGCTGACGCAGTGGGTGTCTTTGCTTCTGTTGTTGTAGATGCCTGAGTAGATGGTTTTGTCGCTTCAGACGCAAATGTCGCTGCTGCTGATGCCGCTCCTGTCTCTGATGTGGTTCCTATCTTGCTGGCTATCGATGCCAGAAGGCTGTTTGTCGATGACAGCGTGGTATTGACTTTACTGATATCTGACGCCTGCGCCTCTTTTAATCCTTTAACCTCTTCCTCTACTTTTTGCTTTAGTCCTTCATATTCTTTCTCTGCCTGCTTACTTGCAGCGTCCATCTTCGTGTTGTACGCCTGCTGATATGCCTTTAGCTGTTCATCTGACAGATCTTGCAGTGCATGGATTGCAGCACTATTCTCCGGCCCTTTCTCTTCTAGCTCCGACATAAGGTTGCTCGACAGTATGCCTCTGTCTGCCAGCTTTTTAAGCGTGTCCGCCCAGTCTAAATATCCGGCGGCTTGCGTTTGCATATTGAAGAGTAGATCTTCTCCGCTTGCCGATTTGGATTCGAACTCCTCAAACATATCGAACGCTGATGCTAGTTCTTTTGCTCTGTCCTTTACTGCATCTGTGTACTCTGCCTGTTTTTCATCTATTCTGTCCAGGTAGTCAGCATTGATGTCTTCCAGTTTCTGCAAATATTGCTTGTGAGCGTCGAAGTACTCTTTATCTGCTTTTACTCTGTCCTCTGTTCCTTCCTTGAACTGTTTTCTCACGGTGTCCCAGTATTCTTCCGCTGCCTTTTCTGACATTTCGTAAAAGTCCTGGTAGCTCTTCAGTACATCTGATGCAATATCGAATGTTCCTATCTCTGCTGCATTACTGGCAACCGCTGCTTTTGCTTGGTTGATTTTTTTCTGTGCATCGTACCAGGCCTGAGACCCTTTTGTCAGACGCTTTTGCACCTTCTTCCAGTATTTCAGTTCCTGCTGATCTGATACATCTTGCAGTACCGCGAGATTGTTGAAGTATGACTCTGCTGCCGACATTATGTCTTTTGACAGCTCCGTCTTCGACTTATCCGTTGTTTCTGTTTTTTTATTCTTGCCGCTTCCAGTGGTTTTTGTCTTCTTCCCGGATACACCGAAATTGTTTGCAATGATAAAATTCGTCGTATCGCTTAGTGCATCTGCTACGCTTTTTCCGCTCTTCGTGGCTGCTGCCTTGGCTTGATACATAGCACGTGATACCATGGCCGCTGCTTCGCTAGCTACTTCTTTTGAGTGTGTTTTTATACCTTTTGCGGTACCTTTTGACAGCCATTGTCCGACTTCTTTCTCCATCTTTTTTGACGGTGAGTGAATGTCGCCTTCTGCTTTGGCCGCTGCTATCGCCTGCGCCACTGCCTGTCTGGCCACTCTCTGTATTTCGCCTGATCTGCTCGCCATTCCCCTGGCAATACCTTCAGCCATGTTTGCGCCGATCGTTTGAAATTGACCTGTGTCTGCTCCTGCGGCTGCCGCTGCTGAAGATACCGCATCCTTTGCTGCTGATTGTATCGTTGCGGATCCTGCGGTTATCCCGCTTGCCATTGCTTCACTGGCAGCGCTGCCTGCTTCTGAGAAGTTTTCTGCTTCTGCTGTTGCCGCTGCTGTGCCCTCTGCTACGACTGTTTTTGCCCCCTCGGCAAATTCTGTTGACGTGGTCATTCCTTCGCCAAGCGCGGCACCTGCAGATTGTCCTATCTGGCTAATGATTTCATTGTAGGCAGACATGATCGCGCCTGTATCTCCGGCTTCTACCCCGTCTGCAATGGCGCTTACCATTTCTTCTCCTACTTCCGCGCCTTGATCTCTGGCAACATCCGCGAGGCCTTCCATTTGTCCGGTGATTGCCGACTGCAGCTGTTCTACTGCTTCGTCAGGCGATATCTCTCCTGATGTTATTCCTTCTGTAAGCCCGTCTGGTATCTGCACGCCAATGCCTTGCGCTGTATCAACCAGTGACTGCAGCTTTGTCTGCAT
>JAUNAI010000109.1 GCA_030527705.1 Planctomycetia bacterium
CGGAGGCGGAAAGTCACCGGAAAGCTGTGAAACCCCGTCGGAAACCTGTCGGAATGACGCCGGAAAGCCGTGAAAAACTATGAAAAACGGTAAAAAACTGTCAGAAAGTTACCGGAAAAGTCACCACTGGAAATACTGAAACAGGCACTATCCGTAACTAGAAATTTTAGTTTATTTCCGGCTTAATCCTTCTTTTAGGTCGAATAAAATCGAGCGAATCGGCTGTCTGAATCGAAAATATCCACCGGTGATGAATTCACGAAAAAAACTACCGAAATTACGGATAAGATTTTCCTCTGTACGGATACGCCGTCTGAAATGAGAGTGAAAACGCTGTAAATACTGTAAATGACGGCATGTTTTCTGCGTCGATTTTATGGAGTGTAGCCGTTTTTCCAGACTTTCCATCTGTGGCCGATACATTTTATAGAGATAGACGGACGCACGGAAGTTATTTTTCTGGGTTTCATCACCCCAACCACGATTTTCCGGAGCGTTACTGTAGGACGCATTACTGGTATGTCGACGGTAATAAATAAGTGGCTCCATAATCGTATAAACTTGCGTAAAATGCGGAGCCAGAACGTAAAACCACATGTCATGAAACCAGCCAGAGGGAATGGGAAAGAAATTCGGAAGTAACTCACGTCGCCATGCGGAGCAACAACCAGCGTCCATAGGATTCTGGTCGTAAAAGGGCGTCGTGTAATACGCTATAAAGTAACGGTGCCAATTCGTGACCTGTGGAATAATCGAAATCGGAGCGCGTCCATCCATATAAAATACAGTTGAAGTACAGTAAACTGCACCGATTTTCGGATGATTCTCCATCACCGCCGTCATTTTTTCCAATTTCGTCGGTAACCAGATATCATCCTGGTCACAGGGAAAGATGACGTCACCGGTACACCGCATCATCGTCGCTTCAAAATTCTTCGCGAATCCCAGATTTTTCTCATTTCGCGTAATTTTCACGGGAAAAGAGACGGTTTTTGCCCAATTTTCCAGAATTTCCAGCGTTCGGTCCGTCGAGCCGTCATCGCCGACCACGACTTCATCCGGAAGACGTGTCTGATTCGCGAGACTGTCGAGCTGCTCCTGTAGGAATTTCTCGCCATGATACGTGCACAGCGCGATGGAAATGGTTAACCGTGTCATTCTTCCCCCCACATTTCTCCCCAAATTCGATTATACTCAGGTGGCGTAAATTTCTCTGTCGCGGAACCATGAGTAAAGGTAAGTTCTCCGAAATAAATATGTTCTTTTACATAATATAAATCGACGCGTACATACGAAAATCCTTCCGCCAGTTTTTCTGCAACGTTCAGCATTTCTTCTAATTTTTCGGGTCGCGGAATCTGCTGGGAAGCATCTCCCGGATAGCCATACGCCATCGGAATGTAATTCCACTGCGTATCATATAGGTTACGCCGATGATTTACATGACGGTCAAAATCAACCTGAACAATAATCTCTGCATGTCCATCTGTCTTTCGAAAACAGTGAAATTTATAATCATTCGGAATTTTGCCATTTTCATCTAGTAACATTTTCTCGACGATTACTCGTGGGGGAATTTTATTATAAAATATTTCCATTTCACGATAACCGAACTGTAATTTCTGGAAATGTTTTATCTGTTTTACGACATTTTTTGCGTTCATTTTCGGCTTGTCGAAAACGAGAATATTCGTTCCGCTACCGTGGGCCGTCTTGATGACGCAGGGAGTTGATAAACGCTCAAAATTCGTGACAGAAAAATTCATTCCTTCAAAAAATAACGGAACAAGGTACTGCTCGCCAATTTTTTCTCGGACGTATTCCCGTACCGTGAATTTATCCGCTAATTGTGAAAAACGCGGATCCGGATTCAATTTTCGTACTGCTAGTTTTTCATTAAAAAGTTGCGGATTCTCCCAGTCGAAATCGTATCCATGATAGAGGCGGTATAACGTCATGACTGCGCGTCGTTTCGACTTTTCTGTCAGGCAGAAGTATTTATGTTTCCATATTTTCAGGTACGGAACTCCCGTTTTTTCTTCAATTAACGTTGGTAACCGAAAGCGTAAAAACCAGTAAGGTTTCCGCAGAAGAAAACGTATCGGTTTAAGCAGGATATTTAACATAAAATGCCTCGAAATACTCTAACTGTACCTTTAAACGCTGACTAACTTGGAAGTGATGCGTCTTGCGTTGCGGAGGTGGCGAAAAATATAAATTTTAGCCTAAAAAATGTCCAAAAAACACCGATTTAAACCGAAAATTGACATTTTAAGGTACTTCATAGCGACGCTCTCGCGCATCGCTTCCCCAAAACGCCACTTATTCAGCGGTTACTTAACTACTTTTACGGAAAACTTTTACTAAAATATCTGGAAAAACTCATCTACTATTTTCCGAGTTTCTGATGTGCGAAAATCTTCCAATTCTCCGAATTGTACGCCGATGGCCGTCTCAATTGCGAGTTGGTGCGAGATACAACTAAAAAGGTGATAATTAAGCGCCAATTCCTGTGGTGTTGGTTTCCGGCCATAATTCGGAATAAAAGCATCATACCGATTTTTTAAGCATAAAAACGCATTCCGGATTCTGGATTTCAGCGACTGATCCAAAATTTCAATACTCCGCGTGTAAAGGACCGGTCCGAAAAAGGATTCATACATTTTTATACTAAATTCTTGCCAGATTCCAGCGAGTAAGTCTGGTTTAGAGAGCGGTTCATTCACCATTTTTACGTAATCTGCATACTTCTCCAGTGGCATCTCTCTAATCGAAACTTCTCGCGTTGAATCGTTAATATCTGTTTCTCTCCGACACATTTCAAGTGGAATGACGTTTACTTCCTGTATTTTTCGATTCTGAATTTTTATGTCGGCAGAAAGAGACCAAAGTGTATTTTTCGCCCACTTCCAACGGTCGTAGCGGACACAAAAGTTCCCGAGACCGTAAAAAATCCAACCGTCATGGTAACGTTCCCAGCCTTGTGGAACGTGGCTATGATGACCGTGTATAATGTCTACGCCACAATCAATATAACTACGCAATTGTTCCTGCCATAACGGAGCCGGAACAGGAAACATTTCCGCTGCCGCATGAATGGAGAGTATCACGATGTCGTGTGTCGTTTTCGCCTCGCGAATCACGGAGTATAACCGAGGTGAAACATAATCCGTTCCCACTCGATTTTTCTGGGAGATGCCGAACTGTTTTTCCCCTACACAGATTACCGCGATAGAGGCTTCAGGCGTGATGATTTCTACTGGTGTAAGCGTATTTTCGCGACTTACGCCACCGTACAAAACGCGATTTTCCTCACAGACCGTAATCGTGTCGAGAATTCCTTTCTCTCCGAAATCTCCGACGTGATTATTTGCGAGAGAAAAAAAAGGCGGATTCTTAAATGGTTTCACCCACCGCGCGAAATCCTCATTTTCACCTTTTAACGTAATTCCTGATTTAACTATTTCATTTTTTTGTTTTGTTATTGGCGACTCTAGGTTGCACAACATGCAATCCGTCGTGTAAAGTGATTTTGGAAGTTGTACAACTTGAGGCGTTATCCATAATTCGCCACATAAACGAATGTTCATTTTTTCCACCTGAAGATTCCACAAAAAATGTCATAAAAAACAGCATGTAGCGACTGATTTCGTTGAAAGTAATGGAATGAAATGACTTCCCATACCCACAATGGAAAAAATTTAAACGCATTTCGCTGAATACGTGAACGATTCGTAAAATGGGAGTCATTCTTATGTAGCCAACGTAGAACATATCGCGTTTTAGATGTTTTGAGTGTATTTTCCTGTTCGATTATCCACTGACGTAATGTTTTGATTTTCGGTTCAATGAAGAAATAGTTATCCGTTGCATTCCGATAAAAATGGCGAACCATATCGAGTTTCATCGCATTATGAATAATCTGTCCCTGAGTTGCGTTACTGGAGTGAATTCTGTAATGAATCAGTATTTCCTCACAGAAATGCACCTCAGCAATTACCGGTACCGTGAAGAAAATCCATCGGTCATGTGTGAATCCTTCTGGAATTGGCAGAATTCGATTTAATACGGATTTACGTACCGCAGAACAACAGCCAGCATAAGATTTTCCTAATTTATAATTGGGTGTCAGATAATACACTTCCGAACAATTTAAACGTGGTAAGAGAATCTGACTGTAGGTTAAATCATGTTCTTTTCCATCGCCGTCAATGACTTGTCCTTCACAATAAACCACGCTAATGTTTGGGTTTTTCATGAAAACGTTCGTCATATTTTCAATTTTTGTTGGTAACCAGACATCATCCTGGTCACTGAGAAAAATCACGTCGCCAGCACAGAGCGATAATGCTTTTTCAAAATTTTTTGAATATCCTAAATTTTTCTCATTCTGGACAATTTTTACTTCGAATGGTGCATTTTTTGCCCATTTTTCGAGAATTTCGAGCGTATTATCCGTAGAACCGTCATCGCATACCACCACCTCATTCGGCAAGCGAGTCTGTTTCGCGAAACTTTCCAGCTGTTCTAGCAAAAACCGTGCTCCATTATACGTACACATCGCAACGGAGACGGTTAAAGATTGATCGGTCTTCAAAATTAAATCTTTCATAATTCTTATAAACTTTCAAAATTTAATCGTATATGAGAGATACTAAATTATCTTTTGAAAATATTCTCTTTTTTATGGCGGAATATTTTGGTTGGTTTATTATTTGGAATCATTAATCTGTCATGTTCTTCAAGTAGCCACTGTAGCCAATCAGAGTGCGGTATTAATTTTTTTACAAAATAATCAATAAAAACATATTTGCGATATTTAAAATAAGCTGTTAAACGTTGATAAAATGTTCCATTCATCATACAAAGCCTATTTTTTATTGTTGGACGAACTTCTAATTTATTTTGTCGAAGTAGTAGCCAAAAATTTTTAGGAAACTTTTGAACTATCTTTTGATAGAACAATTCGATATCTTTACCATTCCACTTTTCATTAAAAAAGAATATAATATGCAAAAGATATGAGTAGAGATAAATTTTGATAATTTCAGCATCTTTTTCTGAAAAAGTCGTGGGAATATAGGAAATTGCTACAAGGGTTACATTTACTTGCTGAATTGCGTACTTTGTGTCTTGATTTGTTGTCAGGGAATTAGCTCGTTTTCGATACGTGTATAGATACTGATTTAAGATAGCGAACGTACTCGTTGCAAATACCGCTTGGAGACAAAAAAACATATCTTCAGAAAAAGAAATGCCATTTGGAAAATGGATGTTATTTTTTCGCAAGAACTCTGATTTCCATAGTTTGCTACAACAACTTGGCCCGCCCTCGAAGCATAAATTCAATTTGTCAACGACGCCGTCGATTGTTTGTATTTCATTCGTGTCATACTGAGCGCGACTGTTTGGGCGTTTCATCAAAAACGCTACGACATCCGCGTTAGTCTCTAGCGCTTTTTGATAGGTTTCTTCACAGAGCGTCAGTTCATAAAGGTCGTCGGAATCCAGAAATGCGATAAATTCTCCATGAGCGAGATTTAAGCCACGATTTCTAGCGGCTGAAACCCCTGCGTTTTTTTGATGAATTACGACAAAACGAGAATCTTTTTGTGTATACTCGTCCAAAATTTCACTACTACCGTCCGTGGAACCGTCATTGATACAAATAATTTCAATTTCCCGTAAAGTCTGATTCATTGCGGAATCAAGGCACTCACGTAGATACGGTTTTGTATTGTAAACAGGAATAATAATGGATACTTTAGGACTCATAACGTTCGCAATTATTTCGGATTTTATATTATAAATGTAACCTAGTTTTTTTATTTCCCATGTGATTTCATCTCGCTGGCTTTATACATGAAATAATCCGTTTCCACTTGGGTATTTACATGGATTTTTGAGAGAAATGTGTACGCACGGTGTCCGCCACATTTTAGGAGGAATGTTTTTATTTTATCCGTCCATTTATTCCGTTTTCGAGCTAAAATCCATGCAGAAAATATATGCCAGTTGGGACTCATTACAGAATGTTTTTCGCCGATGATGTAACGCTTCTCGAAATCGGAGTCGAGAAGATATGCTTTATGTAATTCTAGCGGATTTTCGTCCTGTTCCTCCTGAATCACATTCCGTAACGGAACCACGACAAGGACCGTCTCGGCAAGACGCAGGAAATTGTTAATCGTGCGAAAACACTGCTTGCGCGTCAGGTGTTCTAGTACATCGCCACAGATTATCAAGTCGTATTTTTTACATGGTCTCTGATTTTTCAGTTTTCCCCGTTTTTTACCGAGTGTTTCTTGTTTTTCAGTCAGCGTTTTCTGAATCCACTGGTCGATCAGGAGATTCTCGACGACATTATAACGTCCTTCCGTTTTCAGATGTTCACATGTTATCGGACAGCCGTCAACTGCCGTTAAATGAATGGCATCACCGAAAAGTTCACGACAGATTCTGCCATATTTTCCAGCACCGGCTCCAATATCCACAACTCGAGCAGGGTAGAGATTCCGTAATAACTCAATTGTGGCGGTATCTAAAAAAGGAACACTCGTTCCATACGCAAACGGCGTTTTTTCCATAATAATCCAACTTGTTTGGTTAATTTAATCAGGAATTTTCAATGGAAATTTCTTTTTAACTACGACGCACTATAAAATTCTACTTTTTCGTCGTTTTGCATTGATGAAACGACTAGCAGAGGAACCACTCCTCAATAGAATTTTCAAGTATGATTGGTATACTACTAAAAATACCCTCTTTTTCGGAAGCCGAGTAGGGCCGCGAATAGGCCAAGGGTACATGTCAGGCTTTCCAGCATGTGGATAAAGGAGCCGATAGGGTGAATCGGAAGGGTTACGAATGCTTTTAGGACCGTAACGAAATGGCCGCGTAACCGAAACAGTACGAAACGTATCGCCCCCACTCGCCCACAGTGCGAACGTATCGCCCGAAATGTATTCAGCGCCTCGCGAAAATCGCGCTCCAGAAAAAATCGAAGACGCCCACGAGAAATTGGCTGGAATTCGTACACTTTTGCTAAACACGTTTTATACTGTGTCTTTCCCCGTCCGTCAAGGTATAAGGAAAGCTCAAAATCACTTCCACCGGACGTCCCATACTTGGGATTTAACGGTTCCTCGCGCTCCGCCAAGGCGGAAAGTCGGTATAATGTGGTATTCGTCGCAACGCCCGGGACGCGGACAATTTCCTCTTCACATGCTTCATATCGGTACATGCTACAGTACTTTTTTAACCGTTCTGGAAAACCGTCTGCAAAAATTGGCACACACGTTCCCTGAACCACATCCGCATCAACACGACGCTGGATTTCCATCATTTTTTCGATCCAGTCTGTTGCCGCCCATTCATCATCATCGATGAAAAGAAGAAATGGAGCGCGACTTTCCCGAATACAGAGATTCCGTGCTAACGCGATATTCTGTCGCGGTTCACAGAAATACCGTAACGAAATCCCCTTTTTTTCCGCTTCCGCCGAAAATGGCTCTATGATTGGCCATGATTCTCGCTCGAAGTCGTTTTCCGTGACAATAATTTCGTAAAGAACAGACGTTTCCTGACAGAGAAGAGAGGCCAGACATTTCTGAATCAACTCTCTTCTCTTTCGGGTACAAACTGCCACCGTTACTTCCGGCGTTATTTCTGGACTGGAAACCTTTTCGAGCATGGAATCCCTTCTGCCATATATACTGATTCCACTTGAAAATTCAAGGAAGGGGGGACCCTTCCAGTTGCCGTTTCAACAACGCAAAACGACGGAAAAACGAAATTTTATAGTGTGCTGGGTATAAAAATATACATAATTCTTTACTCATTCAGAATCATGTCAGGTAAAGTTATGATATTTTCATTTTACATTATTTATGGGATTCTGTCAAGGGTGATAAAAAAGGAAATATAAAAAAAGGACGCCCATCTGGACGCCCATGATAATCAGAAAGTTAAATTTTGGATAGAAATTGCCTTTTTATAAAATTTTTCCAACGGTCAACCAAGGATAAAATCGTCGAGCAAGCGTTCCGTCGGCATAATATTCTTCACCATACGTTGTAAATTCAGCGTGCTTCAGCATGTTCTGCTGTTCATAAAGGAGGCGCGCGGCGGAAACGTTCTGATTTAACAATCGTACTTCGTCGAATTGATAAACCGCGACTGAATTACTGAATCCGTTAAGCGTAAAGGTAAAATTAGAACGGTCCCAGTAACTCATATTCCCGGCATGGAGCTTTTCACAGTTCACGTAACCATCCACATCGACAGACATATCCGTTCTGGAAATAGCATTATATCCGAAATCATCTCCGACTAAATCCGTTCTTAGCGTTTTTTGCTCCGCCAGATAAAATTCAATTTCATTAGAGCCTGCAAAAAAACTATAGGACGCATTCCCACTCGGAGACTGTTGACGCATCCAGCATTGTCCACCACCGGTGACCATCTTCCCATAAATGGACGCGGACCCCGGACACGCAGCCAGTCCTGCTATAGGAAATATATTCAAGATATACCCATTAATTTGAGTCGCACGATACTGAATGCACCGTCCCGTCATGGTGTTGCTCTGAAGTGAGATTTCCGTTGACTCATGACTGGCGGCAACTGTGGCACTTGCGCCATTCACCACATTAACCGGCATGGAATCGACATCGTTGTTAAAGTGACACACTCCGACATAATCCGACCAGACCGTCGCTGGTGAACTCTGATTTGTGGTGATGGAATCGTCTCCATAAAGCATTTTAATCTGATTTTCACCGGAGGCGTACAACGTCGGAATTTTCACCCACCATGCACCTTTTCCGGCCGACTTGTCGTAAAAATCGAGCTCAAACGGCAACGCATTTCCATTCATGTCCTGAAAAGAAACATCATAACCGTTCAGGTTGGCGATTCGATGAACCATGCCACCATCCATGATTTTTACCAGAAGTGGCATGTTGGTAATGTTTTCGGAAGGGGGAGTAAACGTGACCGTACGATAATAATTCATACAGAGTCCATCCTTTCTGTCGTGAGATAATAAAACCTAGCTAAAATGTAAGAAGGTAAATCAGTAAGGGACGGTCATAAGAATTAATTTAGTTTTTCTCATACTTTAGCAGCTGAGTGGATCGTTCTAAAGAAATCTGACCAATAAATGTATTATACGCTCAAAAGCCTACTTGTCAAGTTTTTTTTCAGAAAATTTTTTGGCAAGTCGGCTCTGAGTCCGTGTTTTACGAGAGAAAATACTTCAAAAATTTTTTGAACTATCACTAAATTTCGATTACTATCCTGTCTGTAATTGTATCATTCTTCTGAATTTCTCGATTAAATCTCCGCTTCCTCTAAATCTCCACTTCCTCAAAAAAGAACTTCCGCAGGGACGGAAAATAAACATTCACGTAATAATGAGTTCTGTCATTAAAAAAGTAAATGTCTGAAGGAAGAGAATTTTTCGTAAAGGCCATTTTCTGACGATTATGCTCCTCCAACACGTTTACATCATCCTCTGAAATGCCAACTTTCAGCACATACTGGAAAACCCAGGAATGTATATCACGGAGTAATAACCGACGGCATGATAACGGTAATCGGTCGAATTTCTTCCATTTCGGCGGAATAACAGTCCCGGTCGCTTCCAGAATTTTCAGACCGAGATTTCCGAAAAAAGAGGGAAACGTTTTATGCGTGAAAAAACGGAGATGTGTACAGTCCAGTAACCCAGTCGGCGTGTAGGTGAATTCATTATTTAACAGGTCAATTTTAATACTAATATGGGAAACGTTCGGCAACGAAATCACAAAATACCCATCCGGTTTTAAAAAACGCTTAAACTTCTCCAGCACCTCAAGAGGCTCAACCAAGTGTTCTAAAACGTCACCGAAAAGGATTACGTCGAACATGGAATCAAGTTGCGCGTACGTCTCTGAATCGAACTGGTTCAGGTCGGTCCGAAAAATTTTCTGATACGCACCAGTCGCTTCCGCTTTTTCGATGCTAAACGGATTATACTCCATTCCCCACAGCGTACAATTCTTGCGTTCCCGGAGAACGTTACCCATTTTACCACTTGCGCAACCGACATCCATTACGGTTGAATTTTCAGGTATCATACGGAACTGAATCGTGGGAGTCACATTTCCATAATCAAGCAGTGACTCAAAATCCCAGTCATATGCATCACTTCTCAGTTTCATATCGATCATTATGTAACCTTTTATTTCTTCTTAATTTTTAGACATTCTGATTTTTCGTCATTAGGAATTCTTTATCCGTTTTGTGTTTTTTACGAATCGTTCGACTGGCACCATGTGAACGGAGCCACACAGACTCCCGGTGGAGTACGAATCGCCGACATTGGCTGAAATGGTGCCTCGTAAACCGTCATATTTCCGGCATTCAAAATATGGTCCACGATTATTAGTCGACGAGTTTCATCATTCTCTCTTTCATAAATTCCTACACTAAACAGATATTCTCCTGTTACTAGTGGCTGAAATGGAATTTGAAAATCCACATATCCTTGTCCACGCAATGGACGCGGAATTTTCTCCGTTAGAGAAGTTGTCATATTTAACAGAAGTATTTCTCCCGTCATATTCCATATACTTACGGCGATTACCGGATGAGTGATTTCTCGAATACAATCATACTTGACGCGGATATATAAACTTCCTCCCATGTCGGTAAAGCCCGATGGAGATAGATCGCTTAAATTACTACCGGAGAGAATGGCCGTAACACGTGCGTTGCCGTTTCCTTCACGATTCGTCCTCTCGGCAAGTGACAGTTTCGATTGAGACTCCGTCATTCCAAGATACTGCTTGATGACCTCATCCGTTGGACCATCTGCGAGCGTTTTCCCATGGTCAAGGAGAATGGAACGATGACATAATTGCCGAATCGCAGAAATATTATGTGAGACGAAAAGGACCGTCCGTCCACTATTCGCCACTTCATTCATTTTTCCGAGGCATTTCTTCTGAAACTGAATGTCTCCGACGGAGAGGACTTCATCCACGATAAGAATATCAGGGTCCAGATGAGCTGCCACTGCGAAACCGAGACGCGCCGCCATCCCAGATGAATAACGCTTTACCGGCATGTTCAGAAATGCCTCAATTCCGGAAAAATCGACGATCGAGTCGAAATTCCGATCAATTTCCTTTTTCGTCATACCGAGAATAGCACCGTTCAGGTAAATATTCTCTTTTCCGGTCAGGTCACCATGGAAACCCGCTCCGATTTCAATCAAGGCACGTAACTTGCCATGAACACGCATAGAACCACGATTAGGCGCGATGATATTCGACAGAATTTTTAGGAGTGTACTTTTTCCAGCTCCGTTATGACCGATAAAACCGAGACGTTCTCCTTCTTCGACCTTAAAATCTATATCCTGAAGTGCCCAGAAGTCTTTCTCCGCAAGTTCCGATTTTTGGGAACCGAGACCGACGCAACTTTTAACCAGCGCAGGAATTGCGTCGCGGAGACTATCATGAAACTCGCCGCGGTGAAACTTTTTCCAGACGTGATTCAGCTCAAGAGCGGTTACCATTTTATTCCCCAATATATAATGAACGATACAACGAACCAATTTCATTATAACACACTCTCGGTAACCTGTCAAGAGTAGATGAAGTTAGGTAAAGGAAAAATATTTCCTGAAATTTTTCAGTTCATCCAATACGTGCGTGCCGGTTTTCCAACGAATCAACATTTACTTAGCGTTCCGCCTTCCATGACAACAATTTTCAGCCGATTACGCAGGATATCTGACTTGACGCTTCTCCGGAGCCACTTTTATGAAAAAAATTTGGTGATTGCTTAAAATTTGGACTGAATTTTAGCAATCCAATAATCAAAAAAACAT
>JAUNAI010000468.1 GCA_030527705.1 Planctomycetia bacterium
TTTCATATCTATTTCCATTTTCTTGAAAATCATTCTTTTTCGACGGTGCTTCACGACATGCCGTTAAAGTGAGTGTTAAAAGAGTAAATAGACATACTACTGTCCCTTTAAAATTGTTCAAAAACATGCTATCCCCTAAGTTCATATGAATGATATATCTTTCCTATTTCAATTATAGCACATCCCAATTTTAATTAAAGGGGGATAAAATAAGATTAATAAAAATTCTTAGCTTATTCTCAAATATCAAACGTTTTTTGAAGGGGGAGTGTGAGGGGGAAACAATTTTTCAAAAATGTTTCCCACCTCACGAATGTTTATGTGTCACAAGGATAAACGCTTTACGCCAGATTCCACCCTTTCAGGAGGAATTGTTACCCGTCATGTCGTAACGCCTGTGGAGAGAAACCATTTTGAAAATAGGTTTCTCCCCAGACCTGAAGCCTGTAACTTACCGAATTATGTTGGGCAGCCCTTTCAGCAGTCATTTCGCAACGCGCAACGACGATGAAGTGAGATGATACACAGCGCCGTAATTAAAAATTTTCAAAAAACCTTTAATCGTGTTCTGCGAGTGCGTGCTTCTTGTATTTATATATATGTGTGTGCTTCTTTTAAATGGTCATCTCCGCACGCTGGATAATCTGGTCCTGATATGGACGGTCCAGCTCGACGAAATACCCGCTCCAGCCCCACACACGAACAATAAGTTGTCGGTAATTCTCCGGGTGCGCCTGAGCGTCCAGAAGCTGATCACGGTTAATCGTGTTAATCTGAAGCTGATGTCCGCCGCGCTCGATGAATAATTTCACAATCTGCGCAACTTTCTTCACACCATCTTCATGCCGAAAGACGCTGTCGTGAAGCTCAATCGTGAGTGGTCCACCGTTAATCACACGCGACAGGTCCGGTTTCGTGAACGATTTAATCACCGAAATCGGTCCAGCCACCTGAACATCCAGACTTGGTGCGTAATTAGCCGGGAACGGCGAGTGCGCAAGACGTCCGTCCAACGACGCGGGCAACTCATTCGCGTGCCAGATATAATACATCGCAGAACCTGTCCCTGCCCGATAAATTCCACCTCGGCAATTCGTCCGATTCTCCCACGAATCCGCAAAATCGTTCAGGACGCGGACCGCGATTTCATCCACTTCATCCACATCATTACCGAATTTCGGGAACTCATGACGCACGCGCGCCAAGAGAGATTCCTCACCGACGAAATCTTTATCCGCAATTTCCGCAAGTTGCGCAAGCGTATACGATTTTTCCTCGAAAACTAGCCGTTTAATCGACTCGAGCGAGTCCACCGCCGGTGCGAGACCAGTGCCGTGAATACCGAAATTATTGTATTTCGCCCCCCAACACATATCCAGACCGGTTTCAATCCGATTTTTGCACAACATCGAAACCATCGGGCACGGCAACATGTCCACACGCTCCAGCGACGCGGAAATCGTATCCGCCTGAACGAAAAGCTCTTCCCGAATCACCTGCATAAATGACTCGAAAGAGTCCGCCGCCTGCCCGGACGCACTCCGCATGACCGTGTTAACCACCGCCGGAAAGGAGACCGCCGCGATATTCGGAATGTCCATCGCAATTCCCGGAATGATGAATTCCCAACATGCCGCCACCGCGTAATCACGCGCATCTTCCAGTTCGTAACCGAGCCGGACCAGCCCCGGAATCACCACGTCGTCATTCGCATACTGCGGGAAACCGATACCCTGTTTTGTCAGTTCCGTCGCCTTCTCCAACACCTCAATCGGCGTGTTTTTCGAGACACGGAGGTTAATTTTCGGGTCAATCAGCTTCAATTCACACGACGCTTCCAGACACAGAATCGTCAGGACGTTCGTCGCGTCGTTTCCTTCCCGGTCACAACCGCCGAGCATCATACTCTGCCCGTTGTCGCCCTGCTGAACGCCGACGTAAAGGTCGCTGTCACGATTAAATGTCAGGAAGAATTCTTCCAGAAGGTCCAGAGCCGTCTCGCGTGTGAGAATCCCTTTTTGAAGGTCCGCAATCAGGTACGGATACATATATTGGTCGAAACGCCCGACGCCGTTATGATACGCGCCCTCACACCAGAGCGTAAAGTGCAAAATCCGCAAAAACTGGAGTGCTTCATGGAAAATCCTAGCAGGTTTACGCGGAATATTCGACAGCATCGAGACAATTTCAATTTTTCCCTG
>JAUNAI010000469.1 GCA_030527705.1 Planctomycetia bacterium
CGCGTTGTACGTTGGAAATACGAATGTAAGAGATACTCAGAAATACACGCTTTCCGGTGAAAATGCTAAATTGGACGTGGACGGTGAGGCAATAAATTACGGTATTATCCAACTCACGCAGAATGCGACTGCGGAAATTAAGACGATGACGAATCATGCTTCGTTTCTGGTTGATAGTGGCGCGGTTGCGACTATCGAAACGGTAACGAATAACAGCTCGATTCTGATTGATAATGGCGCGTCTGCGGAAATTAAGACGATGACGAACTACGGAACAGTTCTGGTTGATAATGATGCGACTGCGACCATAGGGACTTTAACGAATCGAAACAATTTCACAGTTCAGGGTGGCGCGACGGTTACCGTGACGGGCGATTTAGGCATAAAAGCTGCGACGACTTCTGTTTTGGAAAATGGAGTTCTGAATGTAAAAAATCTGCTTGTCGGCAACTCGACGGCTACGGACGGAAGTTTCGTCGTGAACGGCGCGGACGCTGTAGTAAATGCGGAAACTCTGAAGTTGGGAAATAACGATACCGCCGCGACGATGACGCTGAATGCGGGAACGGTTACGCTGACGAATGTGCCTTATTTCGGAAATGCCGGCGCAGGGAAAGTCACGTATAACCAGACTGGCGGTAAATTGCAGGTGGTGAAAGTGGAAGGGGCAGAGACAACACCTCAGGTCTATTTTGGTTTCCATACACTGGTGACCTGAATATTAATATTTCTGGTGGCGAAATGAATACTGGTGACGGAATAGTGTACGTCGCAGACCAGGATAGCACGGTTACCAAGATGAATCTTTCTGGAACCGGTAAATTGGTTGTGAATGAAATCCGTTTCGGCCAGCACGGTGACGCAACGATGAATATGAGTGGTAACTCTGTCATGGAAGCGAAAACATTCTGCATGGGCTACAGCTACGATGACACGCATTCGGTAAATACCTCAATTACGCTAAAGGAAAACGCTACGCTGAAGGCGGAAAAGTTCTATATGGCGTATGGACAGGGAAGTAAGACGAACGCGGTAAACGCAACACTTACATTGCTTGGTGACTCCAAGATGGAAGTGAGTGGCGATTTCATTCCATTCAGAGGTTTCCATGCGAATGGGCATACAGGAAAAGCCTGCGCGACGCTGGTTATGGACGATAACGCGAGTCTGACCACAGGGAATTTCTGGGGCGGGTCGAATAACGCGAACAATTACGCAGCACCGGCGGACGGAAACGAATATGCAGCTTATTACACCTTCAGTGGTAATAGTAAACTGAGTGTTGCCGAGTGGTGGGTCGCGATGAGTGCGAAAAGTTACGTTTTAATTGAGGAAAACGCTGAAATTACGTCACGTAATGGAAACTCCGGCTTGGCGTGGTCGGCGGGAGCGAATGGCTCTCTGCTAGAAATGACGGGTGGAAAACTCACCGTTCCGAATTTCTATATCTCGAACGGCTCTAATCATGCTGCGACGATGAACCAGAGCGGTGGATTGGTAAATTTTGGGACACTGAAAATGACTTCCCCAAACGCGGATCTGAATATCAGTGACGACGCAGTCATGAAAGTTGATACGACAGCGGATAACGGTGGTGAAATTGCAGTGTCAGGTGGGGACTTACAGATTAAAACGTTAAATAACAACGCAGGTGGTCGAATTCAAGTTTCTGGTGGAGACCTTTACGCTACGACAATTAATAACGTGGGAACCATGAAGGTCACGGATGCTGGACGGGTTCAAGTCGGCACGATTGGTGCGACGACAGGCGAAACGCTTACGATTTCCGGTGCAAATGCGATTTCCATGAATGGTGATTTCGTTCTGGACATCTTCTCCCTGACGGATTTTGATAAACTGAACGTGGCCGAAGGTTCAACGCTCGATTTCGGTACAGAAGCGGGACTTGTGCTGAGTATCGCGAAAGAGGCGGGATTCAGTAATACGGAAGGTTATGTCATCGATAACTGGATTACGAGTTTCGACGATTTAAACGTTCTTCAGTCTCTTAATCTATCCGTAGAAGGTGCTAACGATTTCGTTGCCTTCATGAACGCGAATGGTGGAATCGTTTTCGGCAATGCAAACGCAGTTCCGGAACCTGCCTCAATCATTCTCCTTCTCCTTGGCGTTTTTGGGCTGGTCGCGGTCCGAAAATCAACACGGAAATAAGAAAAACATAAAAACATAAAAACAT
>JAUNAI010000470.1 GCA_030527705.1 Planctomycetia bacterium
GAATTTCTCGCACGCCAAAATTATTTCCGTTTCCTAGCTGTTTCCTCCATTCTGGTAACGCCAACGGTAACGCCATTCCCGCCGCTCCGTTTCGGCATGAAATGAGAATCTCCAGCGCATCTTCCTCTTCGCGTGCCTTAATTCCTCCTGAAATCGGTAACGTGCTGTGCCATGTCAGTTTACCATTCTGAATTTTTTCTCCACGGAAACCATCGCCAGACAGTGCCTCGCCAAGAACGAGGAAATTTTCGTCACGTGCAAGAAAAACCTGTCTCTGAAGTGTGAAACCTTCCGTTAATTTCAGTTCCAGCTCCAGATAATCTCCCTGTTCTACGCTGTGCCACATTACACTGCGCCACTCACCAGCAGATTCCAGTTTCCGTCCATTCCAACTTCCTGAAAACTCCCATTCTCCAGAGAAAATCGGTACTTTTCGGCTCATTACCTCTATTTTGGGAAATTTTCTGTTCCACGTTACCACTGCTCCGGTCCGTGACGCCCAATTTTTCTGTAGTACGGCAACGCGCCCCCACGGTGAATAATTCACACATGACGGTAACTTACTCATTTTCTCTGGATTTTCCGGTGTTTTCATATCTGGTAAGATCGACACACCAAGTATTTTATCCTCCCGGTCAGAATCCATTTTCAGGGCAGCCACGAAAAGTTCTGGACACCAGAAAGCCGACTTATTCCCCCTCCGAGAGAACGTAAGTGCTCCATCTGGCCGAGTGAAAAGCATCAGCATCCGTACCGACCACTCATATGCGGAAAGAGAATTCTCATCAAAAATAGATTCCGCCAGTGTCCCGGAAACGGTCTTCTCCACATTTTTAAGTTTTCCCGTTTTCTCCGTGTTTTTAAGGTTTTCTACATTTTTCGTCAGTGCGTTATCCAGCCAACGTAACCGTGTCCATGTAGCGACGAACATTCTGAAAATCGGCAACTGTTCCGCACGTGGACAGCCGGCTCCGTCTAGTAGCTCGTTAAGTGACTCGGACAGAACCATTTTCGCCTGTTTTCTCAGCATTTCGAGCCGTTTCACAGACGGTTTTCTGAGTGTTTTTTTCTTCTCTGAATTCTTTTTAAAATTTTTTTCTGTACGATTCTCTGCGTTCTTTTCCGTATTCGGTTTAAAATCTGAAAACTCTCCTGTATCCTGAAAACTTAGCGCAACGTACACGAGCGTTTCCGCTAGTTCCCCGGCCAGCAGAATTCGCGCGAGTGGCTCTTTTTCGACCGTCAGTACTGCCGCGTCGAGTGCCACCGATTCCAGTTCTTCCCACCACTGAAAGAATTCCGTTTCTGTAAGAACCTTTTTATTCGCGAGTGCCCCTAGACATCGAGCCACAGCCAACACGAAAAACGCCCCTGCCTCCGCCATTTTTGGCATTAACGCCACGTCCAGAATTTGCCTGATTTTCCGAGCCGAGAGAGGAACGGTTCTCGTTTCCGTCCTAATTTCTGTGCCCGATTCTGTTTCTCTTTCTCTTCCCGTTTCTTTCTGTATCGCGAGCTGATTCAGTGCGTAAATTGTTTTTCGTGCGGACGTCTCCCACCCTTTCATACATGGACCGAAAAACGTTTCACAGAATGGCACTCCCCACAACACCGGTGGTGTGATGCCTGCACGTGTCTGAAACAGTAAATCTGGATAGGGTAAAGTCATTTTAGGTGTCTTTCATTAAAGGTATACTATGAGTAAAGTCTCCCCTTTTCAGGTATAAGATAGGTTAAAAGAGGAGGCTTTTAATTCATTATACTCTTTTTCCCTGTATTTCGTCAAGATTATTTTCCCTCAATTTCCCATTTCTCCATCTTTTTCGCGACAAAAAGTATAAAAGTTTAAAAATTTAGATAAAATTTCTTCACTTTCGACCGGTAGGGATTCCATTTTTTTTAATTTCGTATATCATAAAGATAGGTATCCTGCGGTTCAGTCATTTTCGGTATTATTCAGGAGTTTATCATGAAAAAATCCGTTTACTTTTCCCAATTTTCTCTGTTTTTATACTTCTTTTTCGCGTGTCTCGTTCTGACCATTATTCCCAGTTGCCACAAGAATACGGATCTTGTGAAAGTTCCGACGGAAACCCAGACCGAAACTCAAGGAGAAAATCAGGGGAAGAATCAGACTGAAAATCTGTCCTCCACAGAAATGAAAGCGAAAACTGACGCGGAAACCGACGCTGG
>JAUNAI010000110.1 GCA_030527705.1 Planctomycetia bacterium
ATACGGTTATCCCAATGCAGAACAGCATCTGAACGAGTGGCATTACTTCCCCTGCAAGTGGTCCGAAATTCACGGCACAGAAGGTGGCGCGGAACGGTGGCGCTACTGGCATACCGCTCCGAATGGCTTAAACGGAATTGATTCTGCTGCATTTTGTGGTTACCTTCTGACGCGATGGCAGGATACACCGCTGACAATGGCGAATTACTATACGACCACTGGTAATTGGGGAATGATAACGAATGAATACGAAATACAAAAGCCGTATTATACGTATCTAGCTTTCGGTGAAATTATGAAGACGAACCCCGTCCGCGTGAAAGTAACCGACCAGAAGTATGTTTCACTCCTCGGAGTCGAAAGTCCTGACGGTAAGAAAACGATTCTCGCGTCGAACTGGAAGCAAAATGTCGAAACGCTTGAAATCCGTCTCAGTGGTGTCCCCACGTCGGGAACTATAACACTTAAACGACTAGATAATGAGAACAACCTGACCGAAACGAAAATCAACTATGCCGACAGTGTTCTGAAAATTACTAACGCTCCGGGCTCGTGGGTACTGGCGGTGGTGTTTTAAAATGAGACGGAGTGTGAATGAATAAGTGTTTACTTAAACATTCACACTCCACTTTTCCTTTCTTTAATGATTTATCCACCAAGCGTTTAGGGTTCTAGGGTGAGTGTTTTGAGGGAATACGGATTCCACTTTAAATTTCAACGTTAGACCGTCACAACGACAGTTATTTTAACAACGTAAAATAATGGTAAAATGGAATTTAATAGCCTCTCAGGAATAAATATCCAGTCACGAAAACCTTCGAATTGGCGTTTGGTGGATAGGGGCTTTCATGATGTCTTCTAATTTTATTCTACCATCCACTCATAGATTCCGGCGGAAAACTTCGGGCGGAGGCGAATTTCCAGCTTGATGGCGCGAACAGCAACGGGGGCGAATGTAACTTCACACCAGTCGGCACTGTCGGTTGAGTAACCTGGTTGGAGCTGTGAGGGTTCTGTCCAGGTTCCGTTCGGGAGCTGAACAAGAATCCGCCACGATTCTGGGTCGGCACAGTTTCCGCCACGTTTCAAGTCGTTAAACCAGTAAACTCGGACTTTTGAAATGGTCTCGGCCTCCTCGAAATCATACTGCACCCACTCGGCAGGAGTGTTCGGATCTTCCGTACCTTGACGGGGCCAGAAATCAAAATTCCCAGAATAATCTTCTTCGTTGCCAGGATAAAAACCATCGTTGACAGCTTTGGGGGACATACTGGACGTAGGAGTGCGGCAGAACGAGGAGGAAAATTTCGCTTTCGCGGCAAGTCCCAGAGCTTTTACTTGAGAATCCCGGTATGCTTCCGATGCCATCCAGACTTGCATGGGGACACGTTCCCGATTCGCCCAGACGCAGTACGGAATCGCAGTGAGTGAGATATTTCCACCGCCTGCCATGAGTGTTCCTTCCGTCGCCAGAGTTACGACACCTCCTAGGAAATCCGGTCGGTACGCACTTGCTGTCACCTTCGAATTTTGCGAGACAAAAACGTCGAAAATATGGTTTTCATTGTCACATCCCTCGAATGTGTAAACGATCGGACCACGCATGAGCGCCAGCCGGTCACAGTTCGCTTTCACCTGCGGGTCGCATTCCACCCAGCGAGGCTCCAGCGGGAAATGAATTTCCACGACATCGCCAGCCTGCCACGCACGGCGAATATTCAGGAATCCGCGTTCCGTTTCGGTGACGGAGACCGTTTCCCCATTTACCTTTACGGTGGGGAAGAAGGTTTTTCCATCCGTGTAGCGATATAGACCTTCCGCGAACGGCGAATCCGAAAGCCAACCGGGAACACGAAGCGCGAGTGTAAACTCTTCCCCCGATTTTTCTGGCGTGACGGCAATTTTTACATCTTCCGTCCACGGGTAATTCCCGGTCATTTCAAGTTTCACATTCTGACCATTAAGTGGGACGGTTGCTTGATTGGCAATGTAGAGCGCAACGAAAAGCCGATCGTTTTCCGTCGCGTAAACATAACCGCCGAGTGAAGAAATGAAACGCATCAGATTCTGTGGGCAACACGCACACCCGAACCACTCCGCACGTTCAATTCCACCACGAGACGCCAGCTGATTCGGATAAAAGAACTTGTCGCCGGAGAGTGAAATGCCGGAAATTAGGCTGTTGTAGAGCGTCTGCTCCAGAACGTCGTAATATTTCGCGTCGGGATTGAAGAGGAACATTCTCTGGTGCCACCCGCAACCACCGATTTGTGCACAGGTTTCGGAGTAACCATTATGATTGGAGAGAACGTAATTGTCGGCGAAGGCTTCTCCGTCGGGCGTTCCCCCAAGTCCACCGGTAAGATAAATCTTCTTCCCGACCGCGTTTTTCCAAATTCGCTCGATAGCTTCTACTAGTTTCGTGTCTTTCGTAATTGCGGCGACGTCGGCAGCACCCTCATATAAATACACAGCACGGACGGCATGTCCCACCGCTTCCGTTTCTTCCACAAGCGGGCAGGCATCCTGTGAGTATTTTCCGTACATGGCTTTCGGATTATCCGCCCGAGACGCACGTAAGTCTTCTCTGCCACGCATTTCCACAAAAAACTTCGCAAGATCCAGATATTCCCGTTTTCCAGTACAACGGTAAAGTTTCACAAGTCCCATCTCGACCACCTCGTGTCCCGGCACGTCGCAATATTGCCCCAGCTGGGTTCCGAACGTTTTTACCAACAGGTCGGCGGTACGACACGCAATGTCGAGGAAATTCCGCTTTCCGGTCGCTGTATAATGTGCCGTAGCGGCTTCGAACATGTGTCCCGCACAGTACAATTCGTGTGACCATGCCAATCCACGCCACCGAAGTGCCTCGGAGGTCGGGTTTTTCTGCGAGAAATCACGTGACCGAGAGTGCGCGGTATATAAGTATCCGTCGGATTCCTGCGCCTGACCGACAATTTCGATTAACCGGTCCAAGTACGCTTCCGTCTCCGGGTTCGGATTTTGCGCCAAATCGAACGACGCGGCCTCGATTCCCTTATAAATATCCGTGTCGTTAAAAATCGGTTCTACGTATTTCGTCCCCGCAGGAGCGGTATTCGCGGCAAGTAGGAAATTCGATAAGCGTCCCGTCGTTTCGCACTTCTCAAAAGCGTACGGAATGGAGTGTTTTCGGTTAATCTCCTGTCGTGGTGCCCAGAAATTATCCGTTAAACGGACATATGGAAATGCCACTGGTTGAACTGCGTAATCCGACTCTAACACGGGCAGAATCCCTCGCGGAGTGACATTTTGTGCCGATGTTATACCTATTAGAATACTCAAAAATAACATGGCAGGAAAAATAATTTGCATTTTACGCATAAGAAATTCCTTTCTTTAAGGGGTGAAAATAAAACTACGCTCATCTAAAGGTGTGAGATTAATTCCAGTAAATTGGACAATCAACCCAACAACATTATTTTAACTGACAAGAATCGGGACGTCAAGAGGGAAAATTTCTCCATTTGCGCGAAACCAATATCTTTTTTGCGCAGAATGCAACTAAGTTCGTTAAAGAGTACATACGGTGTGTGGAATTCAGGGGGAGTAAGACGGTCACATCGAAACAAGACGCTCGCGGTCACAAGAGATACCGCGAAACGTCTGGTTTTTTCTGGCATTCTGGTTAATTCGAGTTTATTCTAGTTTTACTCATTCAATTCCGAACGCGGCTTTATACGCATTCGCAATTTCCGGGTGGTAATCGAAGTTGATACCGTCCTCGTCGGTTTCAATTTCCAGCGCGTCCATGTCGTGCTTGAGCGAAACGATTTCTTCTTCTGGCGAGACACGTGGAGCATACTGTCGAGAAAGTGGCATTAACCAAGCGTTGAGCGTGTGCCCACCATCGACGAGGAGGTCAACGCCCGTGATGTAATCCGCAGCTTTCGAGGCGAGGAAAACTACTGGTCCGTAGAGGTCTTCCGGACGTTCCATGTATCCCATGGGCGTGAGAGAACGAATCCGCTCACGGACGACGACCGGCGTGCTGGCATGCATCGGGGAAAGAATGTAACTCGGAGAAATACAGTTCACATTAATGTTATACTGTCCCCATTCCGCGGCGAGCGCACGGGTCATCTCGACCACGCCACCTTTAGAACCGTCATAAGACGCGTTACAGTTCGCAATTCGAGCGGACATGCTGGCCGTGTTGATGATTTTCCCACCGAGTGGAACCGGGTCGGTTTCATTCTGCTTGATGAAGTACTTACTCGCCTCACGGCAACAGAGCCACATGCCCGTGAAGTTTACATCGATGACTTTATCCCATGAACGTTTCGGATACGTCTCATCGGGACCGAGAATTCCGATACCTGCGTTGTTTACCGCGATGTCCAGCCGTCCGAAACGTTCTACGACGGTTTTCGCCATGGCCGCGACCTCTTCTTCTTTGGTGACGTCACAGTGAACGAAAATCGAATCGCGTCCCATCGCGCGGATTTCAGCAGCGGTTTTCTCTCCGGTACGGTCATCAATGTCCACAATAGCCACGTTCGCGCCCGCTTTCGCAAGTGCGACCGCATAACCTCTTCCAATACCCACGCTTCCGCCGGTAACCCACGCATTTTTTCCAGTCAAATCGAACAATTCCATCGCGTATTCCTCTTTAATTCTCCGTACATTATTTAAGGTTGGTTTCAGGGCAGGAGTCGAATTTCCCTCCCTTATCTTTCCCTGATTTTACACCAATTCTCCGAGAATTTCAAGCGGGGTAGAGTCTTTTTTTCAAATTTTTTGAAAGATTTTAACCTCTTCACTAGAAGCGGAGGCTATTCAGTTAATTAGTGTTCACTTAAACTGCACTTATTTTGGGTGGACTATAAAACAAGAAACAGGAAATTTTTCCTATTTTCTTTAAAATTTTTTAAAAAAATAGGAAAAAAGACTTGTAAATTTTGCGAAGTGATATATAATGAATAATCATGATTATTCTTTGTGTAGAATAGGTGAGAATTTTGAGGAATAGTCAATTTTCCTTTTACTCCAAATAGGGAATGATAAAATGAAAACACGTCAATTACCCCCCCCCGCCCCCGCAACTTGCGCAAATTAACATTTTCTGCGTAATTGCGAGAGTTTTCGTTACGACGATTGTGACATTTTTCGTTGTGAATTCATGGGCGGAAACCTATACTTGGAATTCCGCTATTTCTGGCGATATTAAAGTAACCGAGAACTGGAGTGACGGTAAAACCCCTTTTTCTAATAGTTACACCAATACCGGTGTTGGGGCGATTGTCATTGGTTCCGGTAGTGCGACGGCGACAGGAACCGTTAAAATTCAGGGTGATGGAACGAAATTTACTCTCGACGGTGGTAATTTTACTGTCGGAACGTCTGGGACAGGTACTCATCTGTATACTTACGGAAAGGCGGAATATCTCCAAAATAGTGGAAATACAACGATTTACGGACGTACTTATATCGGTACGGACGGAACGAGTCATTCCGCTTCAGTTTTAACGATTAATGACGGTGCCTTTTCCGCGGCAAACGGCGTAAGTTTCCAAATCGGAACAATTAATGTCAATGGTGGAACGCTGATTTCTGGAACGTCGAACGGCGCGACGGAAATGGCGTTTAACCAAACTTCTTCCATATTAAATATTGACGGCGGAACGGTTAAGATTCAAGGGGGAAATGGCACTCCCATAAAATTCAATGCGGCGGGTTCAATAAACCTGAAATCGGGCAAGCTCGAAATGTCTGGGAAGGTTGACGGAAGAAATAACGGAAACATTAATATAACTGGTGGTACTTTTTCAGGTACGAACTTAACTTTAGATTCTGTTAAGAAACTCGATATTTTGGGAAACGGCATCCTGTCGGCGACCAACTTGAAAATTTCAGGTACATCAAAAGTAACCATTTCTGGCGGTAGCGTTACTGAAAACAGTGGTTATGTTTTTGTTACAACGAACAATGCTAAAAATTCCGGTCTGTTCCTCACTAGTGGAACGTTTACCAATACGGCTTCCGGCATCAATATAAACCATGGTGGTTACGTTTCTGTTTCTGGTGGCGAAATGAATCTGAAACTAAACCTGAACGTTGCCAACGACGGAAAAGGTACGATAGATATTTCTGGCGGAACGGTTAAAAGTCAATACGTCCGCGTCGGAAATAATAGTGGAGCAAGCGGAACGTTAAATATTTCTGGCGGAACGTTGATTTTAGATGGTGCAACGTCGAATAGCGATGGATTGGTAATTGGAAATGAAGGTACCGGAATATTAAACCTGTCCGGTGGAAGCATTCAGACAAATACTAATAATCTGATTGTCGGGAATAAGAGTAACGCCCACGGGATGTTAAACCTGTATGGTGGTGAAGTCGAAGTAGGTGGAACGTTCTACGTTGGAAACGCAGGAACTGGTGCGATGAATGTCTATGTCGATGAAAATTTGACAACAGGGCAGGTTAAAACAACGAATTTTACGCATAACGGAACGATTACGATAAATTCAAGTACAACTCCGTTTATGTTCCTTAATACCGACGCGGACGGCGTATGCAAGTATATTGAATGGACGGGGACGAAAACAGGTTCTGGAATGGTTACCAGCGCGTCTGATATGTTAAAAGTTGTCAACGGGGATACGTATTATGGTTTCTCTTTTAACGACGCACTAAATAAAGACGCAAGTAATATCTTTGATTCACCGTTGACCGGGATTTCTGCACAGTCCGGGAATGTCTGGATGACTCCGAACTCGAACCTGTATCAGCTGGAGTTGACATTGGAGGGAGTCGACGACTGGGATTTATTCCTCGATTGGCTGGAACCAATGACAGAATACGACGTAACGAAGTCCGAAGATTCGACGCTTGTTCTGGGAATTTTGGAAAACAGTAATGCTCTCAATCAGCAATTTGGCTGGGATTTCAGAGGTTATACGGGTAGCGATGTCATGGTTACCGGGATTTGGGGACAGGGGGTTCCAGAACCGTCAACCTGGCTACTGTTAATGCTCGGCTCTGTTGGGCTGTATTTTGGTCATCGGAGAGGATAACATATTTCCTCGTTAGTGCGACCATTCCCTGTGTTTCAGTTTCGGGAATAGGAATGTCTCCACCCCTGTATACTTTCCCAAATGGGGTTGTTATGATGAAAAAATCCGGTTTTACGCTCGTCGAGCTACTGGTTGTGATTGCGATTATCGGCATGTTAGTTGGATTGTTGCTTCCAGCAGTTCAAGCGGCTCGGGAAGCGGCGCGACGTATGCAATGTTCCAACAATCTCAAGCAAATTGGGCTTGCCTTGATGAATTACGAGGCTGTAAATAAAATACTTCCAGCAGGTCGTATGGGCTATGACGGAACTGCCTATTCCAATGATAGTAGTCATAAGTCGGAGGACCGATTTGCCTCTACGCCGTTTGTCGTATGCCTACCACAACTAGAGCAAATGGCTTTATACACCAGTCTGAACGAAGGAAAGGTTTATCCGTGCGGTCGTGGAACCGAGACGCCAGATGGAACTGTTACTGGTTGGGATACCGACCCGTATACTGAGGCAGCTAAAACGGTAGTTTCTGCGTTTTGTTGCCCGTCTTCAATCGTTGAGCCAACGTGCGAATCAATGAACTGTCTGACTGGTAAAAAAAAATATACGATGGCCAAGTCGGATTATGCACTTTGTGGTGGATCAATGGGGGCAAAAATCTGGCCTAGTAAACAAATGGAAGTGAAGAATAACAATAACGGAGTCTTCTTCTATTCCACGCAATTGGAAGTCAGTGAAATTATGGATGGTTTATCGAATACGCTTTTTGCTGGAGAACTGCGTGACGGTGGAAACGATTACTCGCGAACCTCGTATCTTGTTGGTCTTTTTTTTCGGACAATTCGTTCGACGGATAATCCGATTAATACGCCACCGAAATCTGGTTACACACAGAATTTTTCGTCGCCGTCCTACGCATATAATGGGGCGTTCGGCTCAGAACACGTGGCTGGCTGTAATTTTTTATATGGTGATGCGCATGTTGCATTTTTGTCGGAAGGTATAAATTATGATATTTACCAGTACTTGGCAACTCGAAACGGTAGTGAGGTTATCGACGAAATTCCGTAATCATAGGCTATTACTTCCATAAAAAATAATCGAAAGTTAATTGTTAAACAGGATAAAGACGATGTATCAAAAGAATATATATGTACTCTTATTTCTCATGCTGATTTTATTCATTTTGGTGACTGGTTGCGGTCCACGTCGACCGACTCGTTATCAGACGGAGGGAATCGTTCAGATTGATGGGGTGCCGTTGACCGGTGATTTTAACGGTTTCGTTCGGTTTTTATCCAAAGAAGGCAAGCGTCCGTCAGTCGGAAAGATTGACCCGAAAACTGGGCATTTCGTTTTAGCGAATTACGAGACCGACGACGGTTGCCAACCGGGAGATTATTATGTCGAAGTCGTGGCAACGAATGGAGATACGAAAAAAGTACAACATTTCGTTCCTCCGCGATACAATGACTATAAAACTAGTGGACTTACGCAGACTGTTTCCGGCAAGAAAACGGACATTACGATTCATCTCGAATGGAAACCGTCGGACGCGAAATATAAAGGAAAGTACCTTCCAGTTCATTAAACCATTTAATTTATGTTGATTCCACTTGAGAATTTATGGAAGGATGGTCCTTCCGGTAGTTGTTTCCGTAACACGAAACGGCAATAAAGCTGGCATTTTGAATGTATATCAAGTATAGAAAGGATTTTTTATGAATAGACGTTCCTTTATTTCCTCGATTAGCGGTGCGGCGATTGTGGCTGGCGCTCTTTCCGTTTCTTCCTCAAACTCGGTGTTGGCGGACGCTGCACCAGCTCACCCGATGGCGAAACCGTTCGTCGGATTTATGCGTGGGATGGGGATCGGTGGCTGGTTGACCAACTATAAGCGGTTCAACGTTCTGCCGAATCATTGGAGAATGCCGATTACGATTGGCGACTTGGAGCATTTCGACACGTATATTACGGAATGGGACGTGGAAAACATCGCGAGTATGGAGATGGACCATATCCGTGTCTGTTTCGACCAAATTGTGATGGAGGAAGAACCCGGTGTTTACCGAGATCGGACGTTCAAGCTACTTGAAAATTTCGTCGGTTGGTGCGAAAATCATAATTTGAACGTCGTTCTGAATCTACATAAGTCGATCGGCAATTACTGCGACATTCCGGAACCGGTCAAGTTACTCGACGACGACGGTCTGCAGGAGCGATTCGTTAATATGTGGATTGAATTTGAGCGCCGATTCCACCATAAACCGGCTGTCGCGTTTGAGTTGCTCAATGAAGTTTTGAATGTCGACCCGAAAAAATGGAACGACTTGGCGGAACGGACGCTAAAGGCGATTCGTAAAGAAAACCCGACGCGAAAAGTGATTATTGGTAGTACTTGTTGGAACAGTCCGCATACGCTACCTGCGTTGCGACTTTACGACGATGAAAATGTGATTTATACGTTCCACAATTATGCACCGCACTGTTTTACGCACCAGCGTGGTGTTTTACAGAGCGGACCGTTATATTATAATCGGCATATGGCGTATCCGTCCGACATTAAACCGTATCGTGAGTATGAGGAATTGGTAAGTAATAACAAAAATTCGTATCCGGGGCTAGAGCGAATGGATAAGAATTTTATGCGTAGCTGTCTGCAACCGGCTTTCGATTTCGTCAAAAAACACCCGGACAAGCTGTTATGGTGTGGTGAATTCGGAACGATTCGGCATGCAAAAATCGAGTATCGTGAAAACTGGATGCGTGATATGATTTCGTTACTCAAGGAGTACGGAATTGCTTATTCCGTCTGGAATTACCTGAGTACGCCGAACGACGGTAATCGGTTTAGTCTCGTTGATGATGAGCACCGTAAAATTCTGTCTCCGACGATGCTCCGTATCATTCAGGGAAAAGAATAAGCGAGAAAGTCGTTCAGTCGGTACTTGAATACCGAAAAATATAGGTAATAAGAAAAGGTATGATTTCCTGTAGAATGTCGAAGAACAAAAAATTTCTACGGAAGTGAAATCATGCCTTTATTTTCATTTATGGGAATTCATCAGTCCGATTCATTGAGTGTTTTGCCCTAAAGTAGATACTGATTAATTGGGAGGCGAGGCGTCTTGCGTTGTGGAAGTTTCTGAGAAAATGGAAAAAAGAGACGAAAACAGAAAAACTGCCGAAAAACGTGTGAAACACGCATATTTACCGACTTTTAAGATCGATAATTTTATGGAATTTGATATTGCATTTTTACATGATATGGTATAAAATAATAAGGAAATCATTTTCTATTGGCAGTCGTTTTCCTCGCATTTTTATTGGAAGCGGTAGAGTGAAAGGGAAATTTTATGATGCGTACTCCCACTTGACGTCACTGTTTTTCAGGTCTTATTTCAGTATCCGTCGGTATGTTTTCGGTGTTTTTAGCGTTAATGGCGTTATTCGCGTCCGCTGCTCTGCTGGATGTGGTTCAGCCGGTCGTGGAGGACACCTTCACACCAGTGACACTTCGACAACGAGAACTTGGAGGCGAGCTGAATCGGCGAATTGCGCTTCTGATTGACCGGAATTATATGGTTTTGGATATGGATTCTTGCTGGCTTAACCACTTCCAGAATCGGACGGACCGAAACGGAAAAGAAGCTGTTTATTACGGAATCGGAAAGGTCATCGACGCTGGGAGTATTTTCGCGCAGTATTCCGATGATCCAGCGGTTGCGAAACGGACGCAGTATCTTATTGATGGACTGGTCGCCTCGCGCGATCCGGACGGTTATGTCGGTTTCTGGAGTATCGAGCCGGGAAACCTGCAGAATTATATGAACTGGATTCTTCATGAACAGGATTAATCTTGGTCTGGTACGCAATTACCGCACGACAGGGAATTTGCAGTCGCTGAAAGACGCGAAAATCATGGGGGATTACATTCTTCGGACCTTTCCAACGGAAGAAAATGGTTTTTATGACCCGGCGAAAACCTGTACTGCAGGACTTCCAGAAGGTTTTCTGGAACTTTATCGTGTGACGGGTGAGAAGAAATATCTCGATTTTGCTACGAATGTCCGCCACGGAAACAGTTATGGTGAGGTACGGTGTGAGGCGCTCTGTACGTGGAAACAGGATTTTAAAACACGTCCGTGTCATGTTTACGTGATGCTTGCCAGAACGTACGCGCAGACGGAACTTTATCGTCTGACCGGGACGGATTCTCTAATGGATATGTCTCATTTCATGAAACAGGAAATGCTCGAAAAAGGGCGTGGCGCGTTACTTATTCCGGGGTCCACGTCTCAGGGGGAACACATGACTTATAACCAGGACGGTGCCGGAAACATTCAGGAATCTTGCGTCACAGCTTATCTTCTTCGTTGGTTTGACTGTCTCATGCGTCTTGAGGGAGATATGCGGTACGGCGATATTATGGAACGCACGATTTATAATGCTCTGTTCGCCGCACAGGAACCGAGTGGGAGAAGAATCAGTTATTATCTCTGTTTCACGGGGCCGAGAACGTTCCAGACGATCGACACCTTCTGCTGTAACGGAAATTACCGACGTGCCGTGGCGGAACTTCCGCAGAAAGTGTATTACCGTTTTAAAGACGACTGTTTCGGAAAAAATCGAACCAGAAAAGATGGAATTGCGTTGAATCTGTTTACGGAATCCGAAAAAACCTTCGATGTGGTGGGAAAATCCGTCACGATTCGACAAGAAACGGATTGTCCGACTGACTTTTGCCGTTTCAGAATCGGTT
>JAUNAI010000471.1 GCA_030527705.1 Planctomycetia bacterium
CTTTTTCTTTTTCCTTTTCTTCTCTTTTTTCTTATGCGTTTCTCTTATTTTCCATCCACATACTTCTTCACATACGGCTCCACTTCCTGTGCCCAAATTTCATATCCCGCTGCGCCCGGATGGAGACGGTCACGCATCATTTCTACCGGAAGAATTCCGTCTTCCGTCAGATATTTCGCGCCGAAATCGAGATAAATAATCTTCTCGCCGTCTGCCAGTGCTGGGAGACCCACGTTAATCTCATTCACCAGTTTCCGCATTTCATCCGTCGGTTTCTCACTCCGCGGAAAGACAGATAGAAGTAGGATTTTCGCCGTCGGAACTTTTTCAGCCAGAATGTCGAGAATCTTCTTAATTCCCTCAACCGTCTGCGCCGGCGTCGAGGAACGATGACCGACGTTATTCGTTCCAATCATCAGAATGACTAGTTTCGGGGAAATTCCGTCTAGTTCACCGTTCGTGATACGCCAGATTACGTGCTCGGTCCGGTCTGCGCCGTAACCAAGATTCAGAGCACGACGGTTTCCATAATAACGCGCCCAGACGTCTTTTCCAGCGCCTTCCCAGCCGTGCGTGATGGAATCGCCGATGAAAACGAGGTCGATATCGCCTTTTTTGGCAATCGCCATTTTCTGCTCATGACGGTCGGCGCACCATTTTTCGCCCATGCGCGAGACAGCCTGAACCGCGATATTCGAGTCGGCATCCTGAGCGGAAACTGTTCCGCAGACGACCATTAAACCGAGAAAAACAGAAATGATAAACTTTTTCATAGTAATTACTCCTAAAAAAGGTAGGAAATTCAGCCTTGCTTAAAATAGTAGGCTATTATGACAGTAACTGTATTAATCCTCGTACCGCAATCGCTGAAATAACAAGCGAAAACAGGAACGACGCTAACATTCCGACATTCAACAAGATTCCCACACGATATTCACCCATGACGGATCGGCGATTTACCAGAATCATCATCAGTAAAATCACTAGTGGCAACACGAAAACCTGTGCTATCTGCGTCAGAATCTGCGCCACAATCGGATTTGCGCCCAAAAGTGGAACCATCAGTCCCAAGCAACAGACGAAAGCTGTGATAATCCGGAAAATCGACGTTTTCATCTGCAACTCGCCTTTTTTATAGTCGCCGATGAGGAGCGGTGCGACCATCACAATTGGGAAAATCGAGGAAAGTCCCGCAGCTGTCAGACCGATTAAAAACAGTAAAACCGCCCCGGAACCCGCAATTGGCTGGAGCGTCTGTACCATATCCATCACCTTCTGAATCGGCTCTCCGCCCCGATTAAAAATCGCACCGCACGCGCACGCCATAATCGCTGCGTTAATCACAAACATCAGGAATGTCGAAAAATAAACGTCTTTCGACTGTTCTTTCAAGTTCTCAATCGTCCACCCTTTTCCGTGTAGTAAGAGTGGACGTACCACGAAAGTCGGTGCAGCGAGCGTCGTTCCGACCAGTGCGGCCGCAAGAAGTGCTGAGTCCATCGAGAACTTCCTATTCTCATAAAATACCGATGTTCCCGGAATCAGTCCTGACGCTAGCTGTGATAATTCCGGGTGGACGTAGAAATTCGATACGATAAAGGAGAGCCCGAGGAACGAGACTAATAGTGTTAAAATGAACTCAATTCGGGAATAGTTCCCAACCCACAGAATCGCATACACTGTAGCCATTACACATGCAGCGGTCCCCAGCACGAACCAGTAACGATCAATTTCCGCCGTCGCTGGGAAGAAAATGTTCGCCATCTGGTAAATTGCCTCTGACGACAGTCCGACCAGCCCAGACAGGCAGAACCACTGGCCGAGAATAACCATAAACGCTGCTAAAATTGCGACCGGCGCACCGAAGTATTTCCGGAAAGCGTGAATGGAAGTTTCTCCCGTCACGAGCGCGAATCGCCCGAAGGCTTCCATCAAGACACCGCAAAAAAGGGAACTTGCGATGACGATCCAGAGTAAATTCATGCCGAATTTCGAGCCGGCGGTAATAATCGTCGTAACGGAACCTGTGCCAATCGTGTAACCGACGCAGAAAATACCGGGACCGACGAGGAGTAAAAAACGAAGGAATTTTTGGAGGAAGGAATTCATGATATTATAATAATTTGGAGGAAAAATAAACGTAGCCCTTAACCTTAAAATTTTATATCCCACAATTTTATATC
>JAUNAI010000111.1 GCA_030527705.1 Planctomycetia bacterium
ATGCGGAAAATGCTCAGCCTGCGGTAAAGAACGCGGAGCCGGAAGTGAAACTGGATGACGCGGAACTGGACGCTCTTGACGCGGCGTTGGACGAGGAGATGGAGGCGTTATAAAACATTTCCGATGAAATCTCCCCGGATTCCAAGAATGAAAGAGAGATTAAAAGAAAATAGAACGGGAAAAGAAAAATCAATAAATCTCCCACGGATTTCACAGATTTTCACAGAGATATGTAACTAGTTAATCTGTGTAAGTCTGTGATTTCTGTGGGAGATTTATTGCCGTGCTTTCCGGTAAAATCTGCGGGAGATTTAGGGGCGTGGTTTCCGGTAAAATCTGCGGGAGATTTAACGAGTGTGGGTATTAGGTAATTCCTCCCACCCCCTCCGGTGACTGCATCGCCACCTTCCCTAAAATGGGATGCTTATTTTTATCATTATAACGAGGAAAACGGATGGGATACCGCAATTTACGGGCGTGTGTTGAAGACCTGCGGAAAACGGGACGGTTACAGGTGATTGACGCGCCGATTTCTGCGGAACTGGAGATGGCGGCGATTCAGCGTCGGGTTTTCGCAGCGGGCGGACCGGCGTTATGGTTCCGAAATGTATGTGGTTGCCGATTTTCGATGGTCTCTAATCTTTTCGGGACACAGGAGCGGTTACATTACATATTTCGCGACGCGCTGGAGATCCTCCCTCGCGTTTTACGGCTGGGAGTGGACCCTGCGGACTTCATGCGCCGTCCGGGACTGTATCTTTCATGGAGAACACCGTGGGCTGGCTGGTGTTCCTTACCGAAAATGGTCCGTTGTGCGCCGGTTTTTCAGGAAGAATGCCGACTGGAGGAGTTACCGGGGCTGAAATCGTGGCCGAGAGACGGCGGAGCGTATATCACGTTACCTCAGGTTTACACGGAAACCCCCGACGCGCCGGGACTAGGAGCGTCGAATCTCGGAATGTACCGCGTTCAGCTCACGGGCGGAGATTATTCGCGGACGCCACCGGAAGTGGGAATTCATTACCAGATTCATCGTGGAATCGGAATTCATCATGCGCGGGCGATTGCACGAGGTGAGCGTCTGCGCGTGAATGTTTTCGTGGGTGGTCCACCGGCGATGGCGATTGCGGCGGTCATGCCGTTACCGGAGGGAATGTCGGAGTTGCTGTTCGCGGGGATTCTGAATCAGCGTCGAATACGGATGGCACGTGTCCCCAATTCTGAATGTTTACCCGTCTCGGCGGAGGCGGATTTTGCGCTCTGCGGGTATCTGGAACCCGGGACGGTACGGCGGGAAGGACCTTTCGGTGACCATCTCGGTTATTACAGTTTGGAACATGATTTTCCCGTTCTCCGCGTCAAGCGTATTTTCTGTCGGCGCGACGCGATTTGGCCTTTTACTGTCGTGGGACGCCCTCCGCAGGAAGACTCCATGATTGGGGAATTTATTCACGAGTTGGTACACGACTTGATGCCGGAGACGATTCCGGGGGTAAAGGAGGTTCACGCAGTCGATGATTGTGGCGTGCACCCGCTTCTGCTGGCGATTGGCTCGGAACGGTACGTCCCTTATGAAAATCCGCGTCGCCCTATGGAATTACTGACGCTCTCGCACGCGATTCTCGGTACGGGACAGCTTTCTCTCGCAAAATATCTCTTCATCGTGGCGGGGGAAGATGACCCGACGCTGACGGTTCAGGACGTGCCACGGTTTCTCATGCACCTGCTGGAGCGCGTAGACTGGCGGACCGACCTACATTTTCAGACCGGCACAACGACCGACACGCTCGACTATTCCGGTGGCGCTCTGAATCGTGGCTCGAAACTCGTCGTTGCGGCGGCTGGACCTGCGCGAAGACGGTTACCAACGACGCTCGCGGACGTTTTCGGAGAAGGAAAAATGCCTCAATTTCCGGAAAAACTCTGTGTCGGTTTCCCATCGGTTCCACTGCCGGGAATCTTGGTTCTGGAAGCTCCGCCGTGGGAGGATGACGGAACGAAACATGACGCCAATCAGCTCGCGGAACGGTTTTCAGAGTGCTTTACGGCACAAGATGTAATTAATCAGTTTCCACTCATCATTCTCGTGGACCGAAACTCGCAGGCGGGAGGAAGTCTGCGCGATCTGCTCTGGACGGCATTCACGAAAAGTGATCCGGCACGGGATATTTTCGGAATTTCGCCAACACTTGAAAATCGGCATTTCGGGTTTAATGGAGCGTTAGTTCTCGATGCACGACATAAATCGTTTTATGCACCGGAACTGGAAGAGGATCCGAAAATTACGCACCGTGTGGAGGAACTCGCAGCGCCGGGAGGTCCGCTTCACGGCCTGTATTAAGACCATTCCTGTTTTCTGAGATTCCAGCTATAAAAGAGGAGGGGCCAGCTAGCCCCCTCCATCGTTTTTGCGTAACCTCTCTGAAAGGAAAGGTAATTTCTAGTGTTTCAGAATCTTATCCATCTGTAAAATCAGGATATGTTGCGTGTTATTCCGATAAATCTGCTGATTAAAAATCGCGCGAGCTGAACGATTCGCCGCGTCTGCTTCCGTCGTGAAATCACGATGCTGGAGCGCGAACGCGTAATCCCGGTACACACTCGACTGACGGAACATGTTTTCCGCCATTTTCTCAATTTCCGGAGCAAAAATCGCCTGAATCTCCGCGAGTTCCCGTTTTTTCATCGCGTCCACGATACGGTCCGACGCAGCTAATTCCTGATTATACACCGATTCCGGTGCATATTTCAGTTCCGCGAGTATTTCACGTGCACGCGCCAGCAGGTCACGAATTTCAGTAAGTTCCTTCTTCTTCAGTCCCGAGCGTGACAGCGTTAAACGGAGCGTTTCGAGTGTCTGACGTGCCAGAAGTGGATGAAATTCTGGGAGAACCTCTTTCGACATGCGGGCAGTCTTTTTCTGTTCATCGAGCAGATCATCCAGCATTTTAATCATTAATGCTTCTTTTGCCGCGAAACGACACAGAAGATGTAACGCCATCCGTTCCGTGCGGAGCGCGACAAGCGGTAGTGAGGCATCTTTCGGGAAATGCGTGTTACATATCCGAGTGGCCAGATTATAATTTTCTTCTTGGTCGAGCCCCTCCAGAATCAGACTTTCACGCATGAGTAATGTTTCCACTGCTACAGCCCAAGCAGGAACGGAATTAATCTGCGCACCTGACCATTTCTTATGCAGTTTCTGACATAATTCCAGTGCCTCCGCATATTTTTCCTGAAACGCTTTCACATCCGGATACGTTTCCGACGTGAACTGATTCGTGAGCGCAAAATTCACCTCATTCGCCCACGGTGTCACGTAAAACGCAGTGTTCCGGTAATCCGTGTTTAGCGTTCCGCCTTCCGGCAACGTCTGGGAGAGGAAAGATTCATATAACGTCCGCGTTTCGGTAAAATATCCTGACGCAGGAGCCGACTCATCCTTTATTTCCGCTCTGAGATACCCGGCAGCGAGACCTTTCGTGTTATTCACGGTCATTTTCAGTGCGAGAGCAGAACGTCCAGAAACCGTATTTACGTACGGAAGTACCGCGTTCGCCGTCGGGACTGCTCGGTCATATTCTCCGCGTAAAACGTGAACGACCGCCATGTTATTCGCGCTGGAACGGATACGGCGAGCAAGCATAGTTTTCTGATCGACGCTGTTTTCCGAGACATTTTGGGCCGAATTTTTCGCTATTTTCGCAGTTTTACCTTCTTTTTTATCTCCGGAATCGTTACCCGTCTCAGACCCTAGTTTCGCGTTAAACTTCTTTAGCTCATTATCCCGTTTTCGGTAAAAAGATTCATAAGCTGCGGAGGTTTCATCACTCAAGTCGCCGTGAAGGATTTTCACGAGTAATTTCCAGTGTGTTAATGCCGTCGAGTCGCCGACCGCCTCCGTAACGGCTTTCGAATCGAGCGCGTCGAACGCCTTTTCAGCCTCTTCCAGTTTCCCGGCATACGCCAGCGCGACAGCGTGCTGGAACGCGATTTCTACACCCGTATGACCGAGTTTCTGTGCCTCTTCATACTCCGCGACCGCCCGGTCATATTCACCGAGAATCAACGACGCCTGCGCCATGGCAAGTAACACGCCAGCAGTCTTTTCCGCGCACAGAGACCCTGCCGCATACGCATTTTCCGGACGATTCTGGAATAGGTCGGTATACATCGTCCACTCCAGATATTTTGGCGGAATCTCTTGCGCCCAAGTCTCCGTTTCAGCAGAAAGCAGTGGTGGCGTAAGCATCACGACCGATTCCGACGCGGCGAAAAGTTGCGGATAATAAAACTCCTGCGCTGCCATTTTACTGAAGTCCGGTAACGGTGCTTCCGGCGGACGGCATGGACTGACAGCACACATCAGAATAAAAAGGAGAAAACCGATACCGAGGGAGGGGAAAATTTCCTTCCTCACGCCATTCGGAAAACCGGGGAGTTTTTTCGTGTAAAATTTCGTCTGAATCATGGCGCGGATAGCGCGTTTATAATTCTCCTCGTCCTGAATATATTCCATATCCTGCGCGGTCAATCGCTTTTTAATCAGATAAAACACCGACGGAACCATCAATACAGAAAATACCAATGCGAGCAGAATCCGCATCCAAATCGCTCCCGGTACCCCCGGCACGAAAAAGAGCGCGACATAACCTAGCACAAGAAAAAACAGCGCGACCGTCGCGTAAATCTTCCGTTTTGCCGTCAGAGACATACGTGCAGATATCGGCGAGACGGGATTCTTTTTCTTGGCAGGTTTCGGCTTTTTCACCGGCTTAGCTTTTTTTACAGGTTTTTCGGGTTTCGCAGTCATGAGGATTTCTCCTGTACAACTAGTGATAAGGATAAATGGGGCTTGAAAATCTTAACTTCCTCATTTTACCACAAATTTTAACTTATACAACACTCCACCGCCGAAAATTCTCCAAAAAAACATCAAAAAACGTCAAATTTCGGATTTTGCGGAAAATAACGGTAAAATTTATTATTATTTCGGAAAATTTTCAAGAAAATCCTTGACACTCAGCGTAGTTGAAATATAATGATATAATCATGTTATATTATTGAGCGTCGAATTTCAGTGTATTTCAGAACGAGTAAAAAAATGAAAAGTTCCCGTTTAACGAAAACTGCCAAATTAGCTTCCGCCTGCGTCGCACTGGGTATTGCGTCCTCCACCATTTCCGCTTGGTCGGCGACGTGGACAGGGCAAGATGGAGTAACGCCTGTTACCGATCTTTCGAACGGTGGTGAAGTAACGGAAAGAACCTTCCTGAATCTTCAGAATAACGAGACGGTTACGATTTCCAACGTCCTTTCAGGTAGTCAGGGATTTACGGTCAATGGTCCCGGTACGCTCGAACTGAAGGGGAAAAATACATATACTGGAACGTTTTATCTCTCAAAAGGGACTACGGACAACAAAACAATCTTGAAACTCTCCACCGATGGCGGTTTTTCGCTAGGGAGCGCGACGGAAGTCGTTATGGGAGCGAATTCTGTCATTAATTTAGGAGCGGGAAATGCGTTCGGTTATGCCATGAATGGTAGCGGTATGTGTAAAACTCTCACAATGAAGGGGAATGGGCTTATTACAACTTCCGTCTCGAACACGCATAGTAATTTACCGAATATCGCCGTCGTCACAGAGACGAAAAATAATAAAATTGAAGCGCTCAACGGCGTTTCCGCTTCACACGGTGTCAATTACTTTCTCGCAGGGAAAATCGCGCTGGAGGCGAACTCAACGCTCGACATGGACGTGGAGGGACTTTACGTCCGTCGTCCGGATGCGTCTCTGATTGTCAATGAAGAACGCGCCTCTGGTATTTTCGACATAGCGAGCGGCTCAACTTTGACTATCGGTACGTCGAAGGATAATGTAGCTCCCACTATCCATTTTGAAGATGGTGGAAGTTTCAGAAAGCGCGGGGAGGGCACCATGAATGTAAATGGTACTATTCGTGCCGCCAGCGCAAGTTCTTCAGTTCTTGTTGAAAATGGAACGTTAAACGCTACTCTGATTGAAATGGGTGGCGCATTCCTCGTCAAAAATGGGACGGTTACGGTGACGGAGTTAAACACGTGGAGTGCAGGCTCCTCGACTTTCACCGGCGGAACGGCGACGATTAATACACTCGACAATTCCGGCGATGTCTCCGTGACGGGTGGTACGCTGAAGATTACGGGCGCAATTACCGGCGCGGGTGCGGTCGCGGTGGATGGCGGAACGCTCAATCTTGCTGGTGAATTGGCTTATAACAAAGATTTAAACGTCACCAAAGGCGGTACCCTCAACGTGAGTGTAGCTAACGCGATGAAAAATGGCACTATCTCACTCGATAACGGACAGTTACTGATTACCGCAGGAAATGCGTTTGGATACAACAACGACGGAAAAGGCACTATGCCAAACATAAATATGGCGAATGGCTCAACCATCACGAGTAGCGCAAATAATCACTCGAATATCGGGAATATCACGGCATCTGGAACCGGCAACATAATTACGGCTGCCGAGGGCGATACGGGAAGCCCAAATTTTGGAAACCTTTTCTTCGTGGGAAAAGTCGTTGTGGCGGACAATTCCGACCTGACGATTGACCTGCATAAAGCCACGCTCCGGACAGGCAATGGCGCAATAATGGAAAATGAAAAGAACGTTTCCGGCGTCTTCGACGTGGGTGAGAATTCTACGGTGACGGCGAATATCGACACGCTCCGTTTCCAGTGTACTAACGGTCAAGCGTCTTTCGAGAAAACGGGCGTTGGCGACATGTTCCTGAACGGGACGATTTCGAAAGATGCGATTATTAAGGTCACGGAAGGAACGCTGAATCTGAATACGACGGTAAACACGACGGACCAGAATCTCGGTGCGCCGGCGGACGCGAAACCGACGATTACGGTTACGGATGGCGGAACGCTTGGAACGGGTGACGCGAAAGGGGAAATCGGAACGCTGAATCTCGCGGAAAGCACGGTGACGCTCGACGGTGGGCGACTTGAGGTTGACCTTTCCTCTGCCAGCTCGGATATGTATACTTTCGACACGCTCATCTTGAAGGATGACGCGCAAATTGAGCTTGTCTGGTTAGAAGGCGAAGATTACGCGGAAAAATACGAGAATATTATCGTCGCGGAAATCGTTGATGAAAATGGGGATTATATCAAGAATCTACTTGATTACATGACCGGTTCGTTACTCGATAAATATAATCTCCAGAATGTCGGAAATGCCTGGTCACTCGTGCTCGCTGGTGGTGGTCCGGTCACTCCTGGCTCGGAAGTTCCAGAACCGTCGACGGTGTTGCTGCTCCTGCTCGGAACGGGATTTCTGGCGTATTCCTATCGGAAAAACAAGAAAGATTAACCGATATGGAACGTGCGCCAATTGCTGTGTTTTACGCACTGGAAGCGGAATCTGGTGCGTTGGAGGACCGACTTACGGAGAAGGAGTACCTCCACACACCGGGATTTAAACTAATTTCTGGAAAGCTGAAGAACGTACCGTTCCTTGTCGTACGGACAGGAGCGGGGGTGAAAAACGCTCGGAACGCGGTCGAAAATGTCTGCCGAATTCATCAGCCACGGTTGGTGATTTCGGCAGGTTTCGCTGGCGCACTGGATTATTCACTGCCGAAATATGCGCTCTTTTTCCCGTCAGAGTTCATTTCTGAATCAAGTTCTTCTGAATCAAATTTTTCAGTGGATACGGAACGATTGACGTTATATACGAAATTGACGGAGACTATTTTTTCTCGTGAATTACGGAAGGAGTGTCATTTCGGTGGTCGGCTTCTGACGGTGGGAAAAATCATTGCGGAAACACAAGAAAAAAAGCGTCTTGGAGCCTCGTATCAGGCGCGGGCGGTCGAGATGGAAACCTATTCTGTTGCGGAGTTCTGTGAGGAAGTTTCTATTCCATTTCTCGCTGTCCGAGCGATTAGCGACGATGTAGAACGGGAATTGCCGAAAGATATGCAGAAATTGGTGGAGCAGAAAACGACGGTTTCCCGCCTTGGAGCAGCCTTTCAGATGATTCTTCAGCGACCGAGAAGCGTGCAGGACATGTTTCAGCTTTATGGCACGTCGATTCACGCTTCTACCAATCTTGCGGACGCGATTTCTGTGCTGGCGGAATCTGAATTATTTTCATTTCTAGCTGAGAACTTTTTCCCACCACAGAAACCAGGGAAATTGATTGCGTAAAAAAACGGATTTCTGAAAGATTCTTATATTCTGATTCCACTTAAAATTTCAAAAATCAGCGATTTCCGTAAACTTCCTATTAAAAAAAGAGCCTGCACGAAACAGGCTCCTTTTTAACTTATAATCTGAATGATTTCAGCTTAAACGTATTTCTCGTGAAATTAACGACTCAAGATAATCATCTGATTTTCCGCGAAACGGTAATGTTTCTCGGTTCCGTCACTGAAGCGGACCATGATACGCAGGTTCTTCACCTTATTCGGCACCACGTCGGTGAACGCTTCATTATAGTTCGGGATATCCAGAACAATCGAGCCCGTGAAGTGCTTGCGAACGATTTCGACCACATCAGTACGGTTATCATCATCAATACCGTAGTTCGCTGCGACGATTTCGCCGTCCAATTTCACCGCGCGAGACGCATCCACCATATATTCACGGTGTTTTGTGTTCATGTGGAAATCTTTATCAATATCCGGCTGTGTCTTCAGCGGACCACAAATCGCACTCGTGTCGCCGTCCTGACGCAAGTCGAAACGGTTAATAACCGGAGCTGTTGCAATACGCGGACGAATCGGCGGAACTTCCACTGCGCGGGACACCGGGTCGTACATCGCGCGGACTTCTTTATCGCCGAGGTACGGACCGTTACAGTCGACCCACGCAATCAGACGTTCGGCGTCTTCCTTACTTACTTTAACTCCATGATGGTTTCCGCTTGTCGCGTTCTGGACCAGTTTACTCATCGGTGAATACGCGGAATACGGCGGTAAAGTCGCCAAGTTTTTCGGGTCGTTCGGGCTGTAACCTTCCACAACGAAAACACCAGCGAGGTTCGTCGGAACACCACGTTCATCCTTCGGCTTGCTTCCACCCCACGGGCAGTCGCCAGACACCAACGTCAGATACGGTTCGCAGAACGGACTGACATCATCCGGACGACTGTGAACCCACGCCCACCAACCTTTTGAGGACGGACGGCAGGTCATGTTCAGCGTCTTGAAAGCGTCGGATTCCGGATTCTGATGGCACTTACCGCAGTTCTTGTCAAGAACCGGCTGGACGAAACGCATGTAACTGATACTTTCCTTGCCCCACGGCGCCGGAGTCAGTTCCACAGCCGGTTTACGGAGCGCGGTGCCCATCTGACCGCTACCCATCATCTGGTTGGAACGGGTACTCATGTTCGATTCATGGCACCCGAAACAACCACGGTTTTCACCCGGCATGACATACGTGAAGGAACGCATCACGTGAATTGCCATTCCATTTTCGTCAAGCATCTCGAAGAAAATCGCTTCTCCCGGCGGAACCTGGAAGTTAACAGAACCGTCCGCTTCAATCGGAACCGTTCCGAGGATACGTTTCACGCCGTCCGCCTGGAAAACGGAAATCGCCGGTCCGTCGTGCTGGACCGTCTTATTCCACGTCGTGTAGGTTTTCGGGTCCATCTGGATGACGCGGATATACTTACCTTTTTCCTTCAGAATCGGGTCGGCACCTTCAAAAACGTTGTTGCTGTAGAGCATACCGTTCTGCGGTTTTTCGCCAGAACCAATTTTCGGCCACGCGACCAGGTCCGGTTTTTCGAGCGGAACTTCACGCGGACGAATCGGAGACGCATAATAAGCGTTATATTCACCTTCATAAATCAGTTCTTTATTTCCGTAAACGTCCTGGAAATAGAGGTTAAAGAACCATTCATTATCCGGACCGCTGTAGAGGTGACCACCGTCACGCGCGGAAACGAGCATGTATTCCTCAGAGAGCGGATACGGCGTCTTGTACGCGAAATATTTACCCGCACTGTGATATTCATAATCAGATTTTACCGGGGTCGGACCGTCGCCCACTTCCGGCCACGCAACTTCCTGCGTGATTTTCTGAAGTCCATCCGGGTAGTTCAGACCACCATCCGGATTGATGTAACCAATCGAGCCGTTAAACCACGCATGGTGTCCCACGGCGGTGAAGACGACTTTCTTACTTCCCGGAATCTGACGCGCTTCAGTCAGCACGTCGGGCCACACACTCTGGTTACCCCAGAACGTCTGCGGATTGGTACCGTCCGGGTTAATCGTCCAGAGAGACTGAACACGCCACAGAGCTTTATCCGTGTATTCCCAGCGGGTGAAAATAACACGTCCGTCCTGCATCATGGACGGCATGTATTCTGGTTCACCATTAGCGGAAATGACGTAAATGTTCTTTCCGTCCGCGTCGCAACGTGCCATCGCGAAAGCGTGCGTCATCGGCATACAACGCACATAAGAATGCTGACGGCTCGTGCAGAACACGATTTTCCCTTCAGGTGTGTAAATCGGGTCGAGGTCGTCGTAATCGCCGAACGTAAGCTGTTTCAGATCGGTTCCGTCAACGTTCATCTCGAAAAGATGGAACGACTTTTCACCCTTCAGACGGTGCGAGAGAAGGATTTTCTTCGCGTCGAAAGAAAGGTCGGGACGCCAGAAAGAACCACCGTCGTCGAGAACCACGCGCTTCAATTCACCCGGGTTCAGACCACAGACGATGAGTTTACCACCGTCCGTCGCCATGAAACCGTTACGGTGACGCGCTTCGTGCCCCCATTCGTCGGTCGCGTCGCCTTCTTTACCGTGCGGGTACGGGTTATCGATGAGAAGAATTTCGTCGAAATTAATCAACGGATTGCGCATCACGATTTCACGCTTCGCAGCACGGACGGCGAGGTACATTTCCTCGGCAAGTTCTTCCGTTTCCGTCGCGGCGTTAATCTTCTTTTCCAGTTCGTCGAGTTTCGCTAACTGAGCCGAAAAATCGGGAGCATTCTCAAGTTTCGCGATTCTCTCGGCCGCCTGACGAGCATAACCGATTTCCTGTTTCGCCTTTTCGAAAGTCGGCTCGTAGTTACACTGGAAGAGATAGTCCTCTTTCAGTTGGGCTTTACCTTGTTCAGAGGTGGGCTGATACTGTGCGACCGCAAGAGAAACCGCGCCGAACGCAGTTACCGCAACCGACAGCATGAAACACAACACTTTTCGCATTGCTTTCTCCTTGTGTTGGATGGGGAATTAAAAAATCGTATCTATTTTGATTTATAAAATACATAGTGAAAATATCTCTTATTTTATTTTACTCCGTTTCCCCCATTTTACCAGTGGGACACCCCGAAATTTTTACATTTTTTCAGAAATTTTATTAAATTTTATGATTGTAACGCTTTCTTATTATAATAACGTATAAAAAGATCTTAAAATAACGTATAAGAAGATCATATAAATAAACCGTGTTTAGAGAACATGAAATTATCTCCGAATTTAGAAGATAATTTATTCCTGACACAGAGTAATTTCCGTTTTTCCATCATTCTATGTTGCGGAATGATTACCGGAAGAACCATCTTTCACAGAGTTTTTATGCCCGACACACTATAAAATTTCACATTACCGTCATTTCGCGTTGCAGAAATGACTACCGAAAGGACCACCCTTTCCTGAA
>JAUNAI010000112.1 GCA_030527705.1 Planctomycetia bacterium
GTCAGAAACTTTCAGAAGCTGTTCAGAAACCGGAAGGGAGAGCATCGGAAAATAAAAAAGAATGCCGCCGTCGTGATTGAAATTGAATCGCGACGGCGACGTTTATTGTTTTGAGTGTCTTAAAAAATGAAATTAATGATAACTGTCGTGAATCGCAGCATCAATGATTCCACCAATTACGTCTCCCCACGTTGTGGGACGGTGATGATAATGGTGATGATGCGGCGGCGGTGGCGGAGCCGGGCGGCCATGATGCGGCGGTGGCGGCGGAGCCGGACGACCATGATGCGGCGACGGAGCCGGACGACCATGACGAGAATCAATCACGATAACTTCATGCCCACGCGGAGGTGCTGGACGAGCTGACGGAGCCGGTTGCGGACGACGCGGAGGTGCTGAACGTTGCGCCTGAACTCCCGGAGCGAACATCGCGGAAGCAGTTAAAATGGCCATAAACGCCAGAGAAATGCCAAATTTTTTCATGGTTTTATCTCCCTGTGGAAAATATCTGGTGATGACACCGAAATTTAATTTCTTTTATTATCGGCGTCTGGTTGTGACGTATTCTATTTATTCACATATTTTCAGTATATTCTAACTACGCAAAAAATTCAAGGGGTGCCCACGGTTTTTTTAAAATTTTTTCGAGATTTTTCTCACTCTTGACATTTTATGCCCCGTATGGTATACTATACGGATTCTATTTTAAAATTCAGGGAAAGGCGGTTCTCCTTAAAATTTAGGGAAAGTCTATCCTCCCGATAATGATAGTCATTTCAGCAACGCGAAACGACGGTAAAACTGAATTTTATAGTATATTCGGGTATATAAAGTATTATTGTGGAAAAAATACATTTCATGTGACCACTTTTTTCGGGGGAAATTTATGAAATTCGCATACAGTTCCAACGCATATCGGCAATTTAGTATCGCGGAAACCTGTCGGCGTATCGCGGAAATTGGTTACGCAGGGCTGGAACTTCTCGCGGACGTTCCGCATGCATGGCCGGTAAGTCTATTACCGGAACAGAAGGCGCATATCCGTGAGTGCCTGACGCAGAACGGACTGGAAATCTCGAATATTAATGCATTTATGATGAATGCTGTGGCAGATACGCGGCAGACGTTCTGGTATCCGTCGTGGATAGAGCCGTATACGCCGTATCGGGCGTTGCGTCGGGAACATACGCTCCGGTGTCTCGATTTAGCGGCGGAACTGGGGGCGAAAAATATTCAGACTGAGCCGGGAGGGCCGTTGCCGGAGGGAATGACGTGGACGGAGGGCGCGCGTCGGTTTTATGATGAGTTCATGCCGTGCGTCGAGCGGGCGGAAAATGTCGGCGTCGGATTGCTGATTGAGCCGGAACCACAACTGTTAATCGAGACGTTTACGCAGTATGAAGAGTTTATGGAACGTATCGATTCTCCGGCGGTCGGACTGAATTTCGACATTGGTCATGCGTTCTGTGTTGGCGACGATCCGGTCACATGGATTCCGAAACTTGCAGCACAGACACGGCATTATCACATTGAGGATATTTCTGCCGAGCGGGTGCATCATCATCTGGTTCCTGGGGACGGCGCGATCGATTTCGGCCCGATTCTTCGCGCGATTCGTGACACGAATTACACTGGCTGGGTGACGGTCGAGCTTTACCCTTACCTTGATGACCCCGACGCCGCCGGACGCCGTGCGTTAGAAGTGCTGAAAGGAAAGCTAGATTAAGAGAAAAGTAAATTTTATAGTATGCGCTGATTAACGGGGTACGCGGACGCACGGTCTGCAAACGTGGGTAAAAACGGCGATTTTTAGGGGATAAATTTTCCCCAAATTGCGCAATCAGTTAAAATTGGGGCTTTAAAACGCTTAATATCTTTTGTAGGCGAGGCGCCCGAGTACCTGGTACGACTTATTCAGTGGTTTCTATAAGGAAAATTTATAAGGAAAAATGAAATGATTTCAGGAATAACGGGGAAATTGACGGCGGTTTTCGAGGAATATATCATTCTGCAGGCAGGTTTTTTCGATTTTGAGGTGATGATACCGGAATACACACGGCGAAAAGTTCAGATGCAGGTTGGAAATGAGGTGTCATTTTTTACCATTTTCTATCTGGACGGAAATCCGGCGCAGGGACGTCTGAATCCGAAATTGATCGGGTTTCAGAGCGAGTTCGAGCGTGAGTTTTTCGAGCTTTTTTGTAGTGTGGACGGTGTTGGTTCCAAGAAAGCGCTCCGCGCAATGGTTCATCCTGTTGAGGAAGTCGCGCACGCGATTAAGGAACAGGACGCGAAATTTCTCGCGACGCTCCCTGGTGTGGGACCTGCGACGGCCGAGCGAATTATCGCGAAATTACGCCGAAAAGTAACGAAATTCGCGCTTTTAGCTCCGTCGGACGGAGAAACGCCTATTTCCGCGACGCCGGTAGAGGCTGGAATTTTTGCCGACGCATTTCAGGCACTTCTCGCGCTGGGACATTCCGAAACAGAAGCACGGAAAAAAATCGAGAAACTTACCCGTTCTGGGCAGGAATTTAGAACTGTTCAGGAAGTTATCAGCGCGGTTTACGCACGGTAAACTCTTTCAGAGGAAATGTTATTTTTCATTTTAATGGTACGCTGATTAAGTTGCGCTGGGTACGCAGGCGCCTCGCCCACAGAAAATTTTAAGCGTTTTGAGGCCCAATTTTAAAATTTACGTAAGTAGGGAATAATTTATTCCTTAAAACCCTATTTTTTCCTATGATGGCGGACGAGACGTCTGTGTTCCTAGTGCGACTAAATCCGTGTCTACTTAACATTTCACTTCAGTATTTTTTTGATATTTTTTTTACATGGACAGTCGTAACCCTTGACAGGCTGAAACCGGAATGTTAAAATGGAAATGTTTCCCACTCGCGGAATTATCGAGTTTTCCCACTTTTAACGATTACGGAGACGATTATGAATCGACACATGACCAGTCCGGTTTCCATGCCGATTTTTCCGGTTTTTACCCTATTTACTATGTTGCTTGTGTTCTCTACGTTTATCGCGTTCACCGTGTTTTTTTCTTCCTTCTGCGTTGCGCAGACGCCTGAAACGGAGACGGTACAGAAGGTAGAACATAAGAACTTACCGGAATATTTCGGGTTCCAGTTCACACAGGCACAGAAATCTGAAGAATCACAGGCGAGTCTCGTTCTTAAATGGTCGAACGATATGCAGGTAGAACTTCCTATCCGTATATTTCATGAGGAACATATGCTCATGGCGGACGCACGGGGACGTAAAAAAGGGGAGAAAATTACCCTTTCCGACGCGGGTTTTCAGGTCGGTCAGTATCGTTATTACGTCCGTCCGCTTCCCAAGCGATTTCACTCGTCATACAGTGTCAGTCCGCTGTATAAAGAGACGCTTGATAAGTGGGAGAGTTTCGGAAAAGTGGAACAGATTCCGCTTCATGTCGTTTTCCACAAGATTCCTCACGGCGTCGAGGTTTTCCTAAATGGCGCGTACACAGGGGAAATCGTGAAGCAGGACGCGGAAATTACGGCGTGTTTTACGGTTCTAAAATCCGACGCGGTCACGCTTTCCCGAAAAGACGCCTTTTCTCGCCCGACGGGGACGCTTTTCCCGCTCGATTTTGAGGGAAATCGGAATATCCGGAAACTGGCGGAGAACGAGAATTTAGCGTTGCGCACGAATCCGCTGGGAAGTCCGATTCCGAAAACGCTCGCGGACGTGGCGAATTGCCACGAGGGACAGGGAAACTGGGCACTGGAGGTGGATGAATATCTCGCCCGCAGTCCGCTGGATGGGTTCCCGTATGAGATTCATTTTCAGGTTCCGGCGAAACCGTATCACGCGGTAAGGATTCTGTTTACGCTGGATGAAGACGCGAGAAAAATCCCTGTTCTAACGACGCGGCTGGCGCAGTATAAATATCCGGGAATTGGTGGAAACGGAATAGCCGACACGGTCCGTGTTTTCGATGAGGAAGGACTCCGCGACTGTCAGGAAGTGGGGACGCTCACGAAAAATGGAAAAACGCGGAAAGTTTATTACGCGCGGATTCCACTGGAAGTGGGAAAGGTTCTCGATTTCGTGGCGGGGCGCGAGTGGAATATGTTACCGAAAGATGAACCGAAACCGAAATATCTGGATGTGGAATTTCTGGGAAAGTGTAAGACCGCGCACCATCAGGAAAACCAGAAAATGAAGCCGGACCCGGATTTCGTCAGTTCCGTCCAGATTCTCGGCGCGACGTTGGAAATTGCGCCCGTCACGCTCGATTTTGAGCAGGTGATGCCGGGAAATGTGTTTTACGACCACGAAAAATCGGAAACGGTCGCTCTTCTGTGCGCCAACCGGAATTTTGACGGAAAACTCCGCTGGACTGTGACGGAATTCCAGGACGGAAATGAGGAAAAAATCGCGGAAAATGCGGAAAATGGTGGAAAAAATGGCGCGGGAAATGGCGCTGAAACTAAAAATGCGGATAAAAACGGAAATGTCGCAGGAAATTCAGAAAACGCCGAAAATCCCGAAAATCTCCCAATTTCCGTGACGGAATCGACGCCATTTTCGATAAAAGCGGGCGAAACGCGGAGAATTACGGTTCCGCTGAAGCCGTCGGCGGGGAAACACGGTTATTTTGACGTCCGTTTTGAGATTACGTCGCAGAACGAGGCGGAAACGTTTTACGCGCATGACGCGTCTTTTGTGATTCTACCGCCGGATGATCGCCGTGCGTTGACCGACTCGCCGTTCGGGCTGTGGTGGTTCGACGGGGCACACTGGGTCACGAATCAGATTGAGTACGTCGGACCACTCTTTCTCCGCGCGGGTGTGCGACGCATGGGTGCCGGAAGTCACACGGAAGCGGAAGGGAAACCCTATAAAATGTTCAAGATGCAGGCGAATCTCACGGGCGATTTCCGTCTCCTGAATGAACAGAAAAACGGACTGACGCCGGAAGCGTGCGAGAAACTCGACGCACACATGAAAAAGTTGCTCACCGATTATCCGCATCTGAATTCCGTCTGCATTTACCACGAATCGGGTCCCGGTTTCGACATTCCGTGGGAAATTTTCGGCGAAAAAACCGTTCTCACGCCGGAGCAGGACAAGAATCATCGGAGATATGGCGCACTTTATAACGCCGTCGGAAAATTCATGCGCGAGAAATACCCGAATATTCGGCTGGTGGTCGGTAACTCTTCCGGCTCTGCGCAGACGATTGGTGCCATTTTCCGTTTTGGCGGTGACCCGCGGTACATCGACTACATCGGTAACGAGTCGACTGGGATGGAATTCATTCCTGAACGTCTCTGCGAGTACACCTCACAGGCGCAACATCTTGCTCGCGCCGCCGGTCGCGTTTTCACGGGTAAAGACTTCCCTGTCACGAGTTGTTACGAGTTCATTTACCGGACGGACCACACACTGGGACGCTTACGTCAGGCGCAGTGGTACACGCGCGACATGCTGATTACGCTCGCGAACGGCTGGGAAAACATCTCTCCCGGACTGATTATTGACGCGGGAAATGCGTATGGTAACTCGCTCTGGGGTTCCAGTGGAATCATGCAGAAAAGTCCGTACACGTACCCGAAACCGGCTTATGCGGCATATGCGACACTCACGCGCGTAATGGACCAGGCGAAATTCTCACGCCAGCTCGACACGCTCGTTCCGACGGTCTACGCGGTGGAATTCCGACGTCCGAATCGGCAGAAAGGGGACGGTCCGTACGTTTACGCACTCTGGACAGCGCGTGGGAAATACAGCGCGAAATTCCGCCTCCCAGAAGGCTCACGGTGCCAGAAAGTCGCGCTTTTCGGACAGATTTCCGACGCTAGTCTCACTCCGATTCCCGCGCTGAAACAGCAGGAAGGGACGCTGACGTTCAGTGAATCGCCGCAGTATCTCCTCACGGACCAGCCGCTGACGGGAATTGAGTTGACCTCCACGATTCGCAGTGAATCCGACCTCCGCCGCGCAGAAACCGCCACGCCGATTGCGACGTTCACGAATTCCGCGCAACTCGCGGTGGTCGCCGACACGGAAATCGCGACGCAGTTTAAACCGGGAAACATCATTCACACGCCGGTAAGACGCTCCGCGTCCGCGCAACTCTCGACGGTTTTAGACGGTGAAAAGGGTGCGTGTGTGGCACTTACGCCGGATTTCTGCCTCGCGGATTTTCAGGAGAAAAAGCCCGTCGATCCGAAATTCCCGACAGAACTTGTGGCGGATTACGTCCGTCTGGAAGTCACGCCAGCCGCCAACGTGCAGAAATTCCCGGCTGACCGACGCGGAATTGGTCTGTGGGTCTACGGAAACGCGAACTGGGGAAACATCATGTTTGAGCTGAAGGACGCGGACGGCGAAATTTGGCGTTCCATCGGCGAGAGCGACTGGGGCTGTACCGCTTTCGACTGGCCCGGACATGCGAGCGTGAATTTTGAGGGGTGGAATTTTGTTTCTGTTCCGCTTCAGGACACCGACGCTTATGATGTTTACGGTCCGAGCGGCGCGAAAAGTCAGTGGCGCGCATTCGGTCCCGGAAACCGCAAAATGGACGGACCGCTGACGCTCCGCGCGATTTACGTCGAAACGTATCGGCATCGGTTGAATCTCCGCGACTTTACTCCGACGAAAACGGGGATTAAGATTGGAGAGTGCGCAGTATTTTAAAAAAGAAAGAAAAAAGAAAAAAAGGCAAGCGTTCGTAGAACGCGATTAAAAAGTTTTTGAAAGAGGGGGCTGGGGAGAAAACAATTTTCAAAATGTTTTCTCCCCACGGGCGCAACGACATAACGGCTAGCAAGTTCCTCCCGACAGGGTGGAAACTTGCGTAGGTGTTTAGTTCCGCCTCCCCTAAAAGAGGAGGCGGAACCGACCGCTACGCGGTCGGTGTGGATGGGGAGATTCCGTTTATCCGTGGGTTTACCCCCACAGCTATTACATAACGCTCCTACGGAGCTTCTTAGCGTTTCGGCAATTTACCCTGATACACAATGTGTAAATTGTTCCCTCCGTAAAAATATCGTTTTCATTCCGTATTTTCCGACATTTGAACGTTTTTTACTTTTTTAGGTATGAAACATTCAGGCTAAAATTTATATTTTTCGCTACTTCAGCGACGCGAGACGCGTCGCCTCCCAGTTGATCCGTATTTCTTTAAGGAGAAAATCATGAATAAAACCATCACCTATATCCTCCTGTGTTTTTTCGCGTTTCTGCTTCTCGGAACTGGGACGGTTTTTGCGGAAAGTGGGAATTTCGTGGAAAGTAAAATCGTTTCACTTGGCGTTTTTAAGAACGGAGTGATTCTTGTGCAGGAAGAAATTCCGATTTCCAGCACGGGCGAGTTTCTCCTGAAATCCCCGCCGTCACCGATTCACGGTACCTTTTTCGTCGAGGGCGACGCGCAATTTACGGCCACGCTCACGGAACGGGAACGCGAAATTCCGCTTCTTGAGGCGAAATCGCTGAATCTCGGAGATGACCTGCTCGGAAAGAAGTTGACTGTCCGTCTCGGCGAGGAACGGTTCAACGCGGAAATCGTGCGACATTTTACGTTGGAAAAGAATGTAAATTCTATTATGTCGAATGCGTATCTTTCGTATGTGAGAGAGCCTCTCGTACTGGAAAGTACGCCATTCACGGTGGTTTTACGGAAGGAGACGGGCGAGCTTCTCTTCTTACGGTCGCTCAACGATTTACAGGAAATCCAGCTTGCGGCGGAGGAGAAACTCGAAACCGTCCGGCGGAAGGAGGCGGTGCTGGCGTTTCATGTGACGGCGATTCCAGAAGGTAAAAAAGCAGGCGAAAACGGCGACGGAAAAGAAACCCAGACTGCCGTTTTACGCCTGTTTTATCTCACGCGTGGAATGGCGTGGATGCCGAATTATCAGGCGGAAATTCACGATTCTCGCTCGCTCACGTTACGGCAATTCGCGACGCTGAAAAATGAATGGCGCGACCTCCAGAATGTGCCGACCTCTTTCATCAGTGGTTTTCCGCAGATTGAATTCCAGAACGCGCGCTCGCCGATGTCACCGAATGTGTCGCTTCAGGCGTTTTTTCAGTCGTTAAGCCGTTCCTCATCACGGTCGTCCGGGTCGTCGGTAGTCACGCAACAGATGATTATGAGTAATTCCATTTCGTCCGGAAATTATGAAATGCCCGCCACGCCGGAAATGAGCGAGGGGGAAAATATGGACTTTAACATGCAGTTTCAGGAGGTCGGTCTCATGTCGCTGAAGGCGGGGGATACGATTCAGATGAAACTTGCCGAAGGACGTGCGGAGTATAAACGGATCGTCTGCTGGAACGTGGAAGGTGCGATTCAGCGGGATTATCACCGTCGAAACGAGAATGAATATGGAAAAATGTCGCAGGGAAAATACGGCGCCGCATTAAAAGACTGTACGGAACCGTGGGATTTCTTGCAGTTCCAGAATCCGTTTTCCTTCCCGATGACGACTGCGCCGATGTCGGTGACGGGAAATGGACGCTTTTTCGCGCAGAATATCAGTGGCTGGGCGAATTCCGGTGAAAAAGTCTTCACACCTGTGAATAAAGCGTTCGGAATCCGTGTTTCCGCGAGTGAAACGTCCCCGAATTTACAGGCGCGGATGAGAAATGCTGGACCGAATACAGAGGAATTTCCGTATCAGTGGACGGAAGATGGGCGAGAGCTGACGCAGACCGACGTGCAGAGAATTTATCATAAATATAACGTCGGAATGCCGGTACGTTTTAATAATAACACGTATCACGGTCGGCTAGTGAATACCGAGCTGGAAATGACGAATATTAAAAATGAGGAAGTTGAAATGCTCGTCCGACAGTTAATTGTGGGTGATTTTATCCCGGAACTGTATCCCGAAACGGACGCGCAACCGGAAGTGAATATGTTACCGCAGAAAAACGGAGTGAATAACGTTCATGAACTTGTTTGGCGTGTGACGCTACAGCCGGGAGAAACGCGACGGATTCAGTTTTCGTATCGGTTTTACACGAATTAATTCAGAAAGAGAAATTCATTAGGAAAAAATTCATCATGAAATTTCCTTTTTTTATCGGCACGATGAACCGACCGGCAGACCTGTCGCCATTTCCGTTTTCGGAAGGAATTACAGCCGCGACACTCGATACAGAAACAGGCGCGCTGGAACCATTACGGACGGAAACCGTGGCGCGACTGGAAAGCCCGACTTTTCTTGGCGTTCACCCGACTTTACCGGTTCTGTACGCCTGCTCCTCGGCAATTCCGGGGAAATTATCCGGTGAATTAACTGTAAAATCAGAAAATGCAACCGTAAAATCGGGGAATATAACGGACACTGAGGATATTCTCACGGCTTATCGGATTCACGTGGATGGAACACTGACACTGATTTCGGAAATTGCGTCGGGCGGGAAAAATCCGTGTCACATCTGCGTTCATCCATCGGGAAAATGGCTATTTTCACCGAATTACTCCAGCGGTGTGACTGCATGCGTTTCCCTAAACGTGGACGGTTCTTTTTCCGGTATTCAGCACTGGAAACATCCGGCGGAAGGTTCCGATCATCTTGTTTTACCGAGTGCAGTGACGGGGCGTCAGGAATGCTCGCACCCACACTGTTGTGCTGTGTCGCCGGACGGGCGTTTCGTGATGGAATGCGACCTCGGCTGTGACCGAATCTGGATATGGACCGCGAAAAAATGTGGGGAAAACGTTCTTTTTGATGAAAATCCTGCCGAGAAAATTTCAGCCGGAGAAAATCTTAATGGGTGGGAACTTTCCGCCGTCCAGCCATACGTCGATGCTCCGAGGGGAAGTGGACCGCGACATGCTGTATTTTCACGGACGAAAAACCAATTCTATGTCTTCACAGAGTTGGCGTGTACGCTCGATATTTATGATTTTGAGCCAGAAAACGGACGGTTAACTTACCGGAATTCCATTCCTGTTCTGTCGGACTGCGTTTCTGGAAAAACGGAGGGGCGGAGAGAAAAACAGAGCGTGGCAGGGCAGGGCGCGGAAATTGTTCGGCACCCGACAGAGGCTTTCCTTTATCTCTCGACACGGATAGCGGACCGAATCACCGTTTTTCGCGAGATGGAAATTGGCGTGGAAACAGGAAAATTTGGCATGGAAACAGTCCAGAGTATATCGGCCGGGGGAGAAATTCCACGATTTATCGATTTTGACCCGACGGGGAGGTTCTTGGTTTCCTGCTGTCAGAAAACGGGCCGAATTACGTCATTCTACGTTTCCGAGACGGACGGCACTCTCCGTGCGACAGGTTTCTCGCTCTTTTCGCCGTGGTGTGCGTGTGTAAGTTTCGTGAATTCAGGAAAACGGTGACCAACACGGGGGAATTTTCGTGGAAAGCGTTTCCACTAAATTCTTCTACTTTTATATTTTATACCCGACGCACTATAAAATTTTACTTTCGGTAGTCATTTCGCGTTACAGAAATGACTACCGAAAGGACCGTCCTTTCCTGAATTTTCAAGTGGAATGAGTATATAAACATGAGAAAACCAGAATCCACCTGATATGATCATAAAAAACGGAAGAACCTAGGAAAGAAGAGTCGGTGAAGGAAACGCCTCCGTAGATGTAAGGAATACTTGAGACATGCCGTCGTAACATGTTTAAAATGGAAACTCTCTTGTGTGAGTGAGGAAGACACCTATAAGTCGGTGACGGATGAGAGTACCCCACACGTGTAACACAATGTGCAGATGAGGACGGTCTGTGTTTCCTACGGGTATCTTATATCCACCTACATAGTACGGGGAGCCTTCTGCGTAAGTTGGGAAAACTTAACGATTTTCAGGGACTTTTAATGTTAAAAAAATCCCTCACGGGAGATGATGCGCTTCTTTTTAAATTCCGAGGAAAGGAACGCAGATTTTCAAGGAATTTTTTTGTGTATTCCAGCTGTTTTTCTATATTTTTACAAGAGTAAATTGTGGATCTTTCCTTTTTTCACGAAGAATATGGAACTTTTCCGAATTTCTTTCTATAATTCAAAAAAATTTTTCATATCTTTTCTTTTTTTATTATTCTCTGTCTCTTTTTTATTATTTATCACCATCTTTTCTGGAAAATTTTTTCATTTTTTCGTTCTGGCTGGACACCGTGACTATAATTGGAGCGGGATTCGAGATGGACACCGCCAATTTTTTGTCTCGTCGCCCAGTAACTATTAAATAGGTTCTTTTAATGGAGATTAAAAAGATGAAAAAGTGTTTTGCAATGAGTTTCCTGGTCATTTTAGGGGTTCTTTGCACCTGGAATCTGGCCGTTGCCGCCACAGGTTTTCAGCCTCGGGAATCCCTGGCACGCTCTTCGGCTGAGTCGCCGCTTTCCGTTGTTGCCGAACGTCAAATCGGTGAAAATGTCAGCGATGAAGTCATTACCGATGCTGATACGAATATGGAAAATGCCTCCGCAAATCGTGTTTCGGAATCGAGTATGAGAGAGGCTAATATCACGGAAAATAACATTACCGAAACGAATGTCACAGAAAATAACATTACCGAAAACGTCCGTTCCTCCAACGAAATCGTGGAAGATGTTGACTCCGTTTATCAGGACGGCAACACGACCGATATGAAGGATAATACGCTGTGCGACGATAACACGATGAATTCCGATTATGGTTT
>JAUNAI010000113.1 GCA_030527705.1 Planctomycetia bacterium
TTCCCGCATTCTGAGCGTTTTCCGCGTTCTGTTCTCCGCCCTGCTCCGCGTTCTGTTCCGGATTAATACCCACTTCCCACAGTCTCCACCGAGGGTCGCTCATCTCCGCAGACGGCATAGAAAACATCACTTTTTCCGCGTCGAAATGGAGTTCCAAGTCGCCAATCCAGAAATCTTTCGGCGGCGTGTAAACCGTCCGTTGCGCCCCCGTCCGCAGGTTCAGCTCACAGAGCGTATTTCCGTAACCCGTTTTCGCCAGAACACTGTTACTATTATAATTGTGTGGAAGAGCCAGTCCCGCACCTTTCCGCTTAATGAACAGCACACGGTCAAAATCCAATTCCGGATGCGCCAACATAATTTCCCGTTTCAGCGCGTCAAAACTCTCCTGATTTACCGCACTTCCAGAAACCGTCGCGTTTACCGTATTTTCAGAAGCCACCGCGTTTCCATTTTCCGCGTTCATCGCGTTCTCGAAAACCGCTAAACGTTCCGAAAACGCCTGAAAACCCGGATATTCCTTCCCTTTTTTCGCCTGATAATCCGCCATCATATCCCGTAACGGTTTCACCGGATACACCTTTTTTTCCGGCTCCGCGACGGTCAACGCACGCACATTTTCCGACGTGTTCTTCCAGAGGAGGATGTTTTTCAGGAAAGTTTCCGTATTCTGCCGAAACTCGACCGCCGCGTGATTATAAAGCTGTGAGAAGTTCCATGAGAGAACGAAAAAGACGCAATTTCCGTGCCGAACCGCGATTAACGGAATCGACGGACCACCCGGTACACGCGCGACGTTCAGAATCTCCGTCGTCACGGACTTTTCTGGAGCATTTTCTGCCGGAAGTTGCTGCAATTTACAGTACTGCAACGACGCATAAACCGCGTTGGTAAACCAAAAAGTTCCCCGGTCGCGCGTCAATCCCCGCCAGAGGGAATTTTCCGCCTGCGTGTCGCCGTAAGGAATCAGTCCGACCTGATACCGGTCATTCATCACCGGGACAGGTGCGGATTCCACATTCACGATTCCTGCTGTTTTCAGTAGTCGCGGAGCACCACCCGTCAGTAACACAACGCGCGGAGTGTCCGATTCGGCATATTCCCGGAGCGTTTTTCCCCACGCTTCCGTGTATAACGGTCCAACCGCGTCCGCTTCCTCACCCTGATGAATCCAGAGAACAGGAAAATCCGCAAGCATAACCGCTTTTCCATCATACCGACACGCCGTCCCAGCAGGATAAGTTGCCGGAGTGTTTTCATTCACCGTCGCTTTCAGAGTCCGTTCCGCCGGATACAGCATGGTGACATTCACGCCATCCATTCTCCCCGCAATTTCAATCGGGAAAGAAGTCTCTAACTCCGCTGGCACACCCCACGGCTGGTCAACCAGAAACCCGACAGACCGTGCGTCCTGAGCATTTCCACACACCGACATTCCGCAAAACGCGACAGAAAATGCCGACAAAAAAACAGTCATACCTAAAATTACACGCCGAAAATCACACGGCAGAAAACATTTAGCACTCATAATAATTCTCACTGGCAGGGGAAATTTCATACCCATCTAAAAACGGTAGGAGACGTGGAAACGTTTTTTTTCAGAAACTTCCACATCTGACATATTTATTTTACACATTTCTTGCGCAAATGTCAAGAGCTTCGAGAAGATCCTTTTTTAGAAAATGCAAAAAAATTTTAAAATCTCAAGAAAAAGAAAAAAACCTGCATTACCAATAGATAAAACAGGTTTCTTACTTAAAATAGCAGCGGAGGGACTCGAACCCCCGACATGCGGATTATGACCCCGCTGCTCTACCAACTGAGCCACACTGCCATATCATTTCTTTTAACGCCTCATGACCCCTGTCAATCACGTCAATCTTCATGATGTCTATACTATACCACATTTCTAAATCATGTCAAGGAGGGGTTTCCACTTTTTCTAAATTTTTTCCAAAATTTTCCAAAATTCCCAGTTTAAACATCTTTTTCTCTTTCTTTTTAAATTATTTTACTTTTTTTCTTTCTTTCTCTTTTTTTTCTCTTGTATATTTACAAATTTATGGTAAAATAAAAAAATGAGTGTGTCGGTCCCCCAAAAAACGCCTCTCGATTATCTGGCGTTCCGACATGTATTTCCCCCCTTTACCTCCATTTTCTGAGAAAGTTAAATGGTATACGTATGTTAAAACAGCTATTTTCTCGTAATTTAACCAGTTTCAGACAACGTTTTCAAAAATCGCTCGGCCATCTGACGGTTCTGGGAACGTTTCTCGGAACATGTCTTGGCATTTTCGCCATTTCTACTGTGCTTTATGCCGACGAAACGGAAAAAGATGTCCTCTTCCAAATCGGTTTCCCAGATGGAAAATGCGCAGAATTCGGTCGCCATATCAAGTGGGATGATTTTTTCGGGAAAGACGCACCAATTACGCATTACGTCGTGGGAAAAAACCGACCGCGAGACTGGTATCGGAGCCACAACAGCACGCGAGACTGGCATAATGCCGGACATTCTTTCTATTCTCTGATTGAGTTCGACGCGGAAAAGGATTACGACGTTCCGCTTTATTTCGTCGTAGCAACCTGTTACGGACACCCGACGGAACCATCTCAGGTCGAGCTGACGGTGAACGGGACGACACTCGAACCGAAGCGCGTGATTCCGGGACCACCGAAGTTTCCGAAATTCAACTCGGCTTTCGATTACGGATGGCCCGAGCACATGACAATAACGGTGCCCGCCAATCTGATTAAAGCGGGGAAAAACACGATTAAAATGCGTCTTTTCGACGGAAGTTGGGCGTTCTGGGATTATCTCGCGCTCCGCGAGAAAAATGAAGCGTTACCGGAAAAACGTACCGAGAATTTACTCCAGCAGTTCCGCGAGCCGGGGGGACCGATGGAGGAGGTGAAGGAAATCCTTTTTGCCGTCCGTCAGCCGAGTTTCGACGGTCACTGGTACGCGAATTTCGGGTATTACGCCTGCGACACGAATACATTTCCCTTCCCGCTCGGTGGCGGTGGTGCGTTACGGATTATGAACCTCGACACGGGCGAAACGCGGACGCTTTTTGAAGACCCACACGGAAATATCCGCGACCCACAGGTGCATTACGACGCGAAAAAGTGCATTTTCTCCTATCTGAAAGCCGGGACGAAACACTATCATTTATACGAAATTAACCTAGACGGCACGGGTCTCCGACAGTTGACCGACGGGAACTGGGACGATATCGAACCGACTTACCTCCCGAACGGGGACATCATCTTTCCGTCGAGCCGAGCGAAACGGTGGGTGCAGTGCTGGTTGACGGGGGTGGCGACCCTTCATCGTTGTGGACCGAACGGCGAGAACGTACGTCCAATTTCTTTTAATCCAGAGCAGGAAAACACGCCGTGGGTGTTGCCGAATGGACAGATTATATATATGCGCTGGGAGTACATCGACCGGTCGCAGGTGCATTATCATCATCTCTGGACGACGAATCCAGACGGGACGAAGCACCAGATTTATTACGGAAACCAAGCACCCGGAATCTGCATGTTGGGGGCGAAGCCGATTCATTATCGGAAGGACGTTCCGCCGGAAGAGCGTCGGTATTCTGTCTGTGCGACATTCTCGCCGGGACACGGAATGCGTGAACATTACGGAACGGTGACGCTCGTAGACCCCAAAAATGGACCAGATGACCCGGACAGTGTGCGTCGAATCTCGGTGAGTAACGTTCATGCCGACCCGTGGGCGTTTTCGGAGGAGTGTTTCTTGTGCGTCTCGCATGATACCGTGCGTGTGATGGATGGGGAGGGGCGAGAGAACGTGATTTACCGACTTCCGCAAGAGGAAGTGGACCAAAAATTCTGGGTCGCAGACGTTCAGCCGATTATCGTGCGGGAGCGTGAGGAAGTGATAGCGGACGTGACGGACCCGTCGGCAAAAACCGGCTTTCTCGCGATGGCGAATCTCTACACGGGGCGACAGATGAAAGACCTTCCGCCGGGGACGGTGAAGGAACTTCTCGTTCTGGAAGCGACGCCGATTCCTGTCCATTTTAACGGTGGCATGATGAGTATTTCGTCGGGTGGGACATTCGCGCTCACACGCCTTCTCGGGCGCATTCCCGTGAACGAAGACGGCTCCGCATACATGGAACTCCCCGCAAATCGCGCATTTTTCTTCGTCGCGATGGATAAAGACGGTAAGCCGGTGAAGCGTATGCACAGTTTCACGCAGTTAATGCCGGGTGAGACGAACATCTGTATCGGGTGTCACGAGGAACGAACCATGACGCCGACGACGGACGACCGACTGAAGCTGATAAAGGCGATGAGCGTTCCCCCCTCCAAGCCGGAAAAGATTGAGGGATTGCCGGAAGTTTTCGATTATTTTCGGGATATAGTACCGATTCTGGATAAACACTGTCTGGAGTGTCATAACGAAAAAAGTGGGAATGTCAACCTAAACAGCGACCTACGCCCAGCAGGTTTCGTTGATTCCTATATTGTGTTAAGTCACGGAGCCGGCGGAATGCTCGGCGATAACCGAAACCGACCGATGAGTAATTTTAAACCGTACGAAATCGGAAGTTGCGCGAGTAAATTTGTGCAGATTCTTGAAAACGGTCACCCGGACAAGGACGGAAACCGACGTGTGAATGTGTCGGCAGAAGAACTCCGAATCGTGAAATACTGGCTTGACTGCGGTGCGAACTATGCCGGGACGTATGCGGCGGACGCTTGCGGACTGATTGGCTGGCACTACTCACCGTATAATCAGGAACGGAAGGAAGAAGGACGATTGGTCCGTGAAGACGAACACTGGACGGAGCGTCAGGAAATGATTCAGATGTTTGAGCGTCGGTGTATCTCGTGTCACAAGTGGGACGACACTCAGCGTGCGCGAGCCTTGCCGGGTTATATGTCGTCTGGCTCGAAAAAGTACGGTGCAAACTGGGCGTATAATCTTTCCTATCCGGAAAAGTCGAATCTCCTACGCTCACCGCTGGCGAAAGAGCACGGAGGGCGCGACGTCTGTAAGCGTCAGGACGAGAACGGAAACTGGGTAAGAGAGACAATTTTTAAGGACACGAACGACCCGGATTATCAGATTTTGCTGAAATTCATCAAGCGTGGACAGGATTTCATCACGAGAGAGCGGACGCACTTCAGTAAGAAGCCGTTTTATCCGAATCCGTGGTACGCGCGTGAGATGGTCCGATACGGAGTTTTACCGCCGGACTACACGCCCGACCAGCCGATTGACCCGTATGAGACAGACCGTCTGTACTGGGACCGTGGGAACTTACCGAATCCCGAGTAAAACGATGCTCCTCAGCCTCCCCTATTAGGGGAGGTGTCACCGCAGGGGACGCAGGGGACGGAGGGGACGGGGTTAAATTGCCGAAAACCTCCTCTAAACATAATGATTTAATATCTTCTGAAGACTTCCACCCCGACCTTTCCCCCGCTGTTGCGGTACCTCCCCCAAAAGGGGAGGCTTAACTAACACAAACATAAAGGATAACCGATATGAAAAAAACACGTATTTTCCCTATTTTAACTGTGCTATATCTCACGAGTTGCGGAATTTTGAACGTCGTGAACGCGGCGGATACCGCGTCTTGGACAGAAGCAGGAGCGAATGTCCGTCTCACCCCTGACGGGGCGGTTCTCGCTGTTGACGCACGGAAAGCCCCTGATTTCACGGGTGAACTCCTCGCCGATCTTCCCGCCATGCGCGACCTGAAACTGAATGGAACACAGGTGACGGACGAAACACTCCCGAATCTCGCCGACTTTCGCGCGTTGACGAGCCTCGCACTGGATAAGACGGGAATCACCGACAAAACGCTGACCGTTATCGGCACGCTTCCGGCACTTTCCCAGTTATTTCTCGCGGAAACGAACGTGACCGACGCAGGAACCAGTGCGTTACCGCTGGGGAATTACACCCGACTGCGACTTGCAGGGACGAAAATCAGCGATGAAACGCTAAAAAGGTTGGGAAAATCGGAGAAACTCCAGTCTCTGGACGTGAGTAACACGCAGATTGGAACGCCCGGTGTCGTGGCACTGGCGGAGGTGAAAACGCTCACGGATGTGAATTTTTACGCGACGAAAGTCGATGACGGAGCGTGCGCGACGCTCGGAAAAATGACGTGGCTTGTGAAGCTGAATCTCGATAAAACAGGCGTTACCGACGTGGGGGTGGCGGAGCTTGTGACGCTCGAAAATCTCGAATTTCTCCATCTTGGGCGCACGACCGTGACGGATGGGTGTATTCCGACGCTCCTGAAACTGAAAAAGCTGAAGACGCTTCACGTGACCCGGACACAGATTACGCCGGAGGGTGCGGAACAACTGTCGGCAGGTCTCCCAGAGTGTAAGGTTATCTCGCAGGTTGAGGAACCGTAATGAAGTGAGTGAAACGAGCTATGGAGCACGGAAAAAAAAGGAAAATTTTCTGTGGGACTGCTTGACAAAATAAAAAGTATCCGTTAAAATAGGTTCTGTAATTAGATTATCAGGGAAAATCTCCCTGCCAACCTTAACTTAACCCTCAAGAGGAGTTTTCATGAAAATTACGAAAATTCTTTCGGCATTCTGTGTCGTCGCTGGTGTCGCAACGTCATTTCTGACTGTCTCGGTAAATGCTGATGAAGCGAAATACACGCCGAATCCTGCTGTTATGAGCGAAGAATTCTACAAGTTGTGGAATGATGATGTTCAGAAGGAAATTGACGCCCGAATCGAGAAATACCGAAAAGCCGACGCGGAGGTAACGCTTGAAAATGTGAAACCTGGCACGGATGTGAAAGTGGAGCAGATTTCTCATGAGTTCATTTTCGGTGCGCATATTTTCAACTTCCGTCAGCTGGGAAGTGCCGAGTGTAATCAGCGTTATGAAGACCTGTACGGAACGCTCTTTAACTCCGCGACCGTTGCATTTTACTGGCAGCGTTTCGAGTGGGTGAAGGGCCAGCCACGTTTCAAAACTACCGAAATTGATACGGCTGAATACTGGAATAAGTCGGAAAATCCGAAGAGTGAGTTCCATTGGCGCCGTCCGTCGAGTGACCAGTGTGTCGAGTTCTGCGAATCGAAAGGCATACGGATTCACGGACACCCGATGGTCTGGGGAAATCGTGGGTGGCAGCATCCGAAGTGGATGTGGGATGTAGTCGCGACGCCCGAAGATAAGAAGTTTTTAGATATTCCGCGTGCTGAACTCTATAAAAAAACGACGGATGAAATTTACGCTGGAGCGAAGAATTACTGCGATGTGTATGAAACCACGATGTTCGAGCGTGTAAAACAGCTTGCGGAGCACTACGGTGACCGGATTGACAGTTGGGATGTCGTGAATGAAAGTTCCGTTGACTTCCATGGAAACGTCGAAACTGGCGAGAAAATGATGAAGAGTGCCTACGGTCCGATGCCGGGTGACTATCCATTGAAATCGTTCCGTGTCGCCCAGAAGTATCTGCCGGAATCCGTGTTACTGAATATTAATGACTATGCGAATAATCAGAATTACGTGAATCAGACCAAAGCACTGATGGCGGCTGGTTGCAAAATCGATATTATCGGCTCACAGATGCACCTCTTTAATCCGCAACAGACGCTGAACGTTGCGCTCGGCAAAAATGAAGCGGGAATGACACCGCAGGGAATCTGGGACCGGATGGAACTTCTGAGTCAGGTGAATTTACCGATTCACCTGAGTGAAATCACCATTACGGCTCCGAATGATGACGCGGTGGGACGTGATATTCAGGCGATTGTGGCTCGCAACTTCTACCGCATGTGGTTCAGTATCCCGAACATGATGGGTATCACATGGTGGAACGTTGTGGACGACTGTGGTGCGCCGGGTGAACCACTTACGTCAGGTTTATTTACGCGCGACATGCAGCCGAAACCGTCGTTCTACGCGTTGGACCAACTGATTAATCACGAGTGGAAGACGAACTTTACGCAGAAAGCAGAAAATGCAACCGTCGATCTGAAATTCCGTGGTTTCAAGGGTAAGTATCGTATTACTTGGACCGACGCGGACGGTTCGGTGAAGACGATGGAAACCGTCGTGCACTAATTCTGGAATTTAGAATTTCTGAATTAGCGGATTTCTGAAATTTAGAAATTCTGATGAGTGTAATTCATGTAAAAATGAAAACCGAAACCGCTTTAGTTTCCTGCTGAAGCGGTTTTTTGCGTGAAAATCTTACGTTATATGTCGCTCGCTTGCCGGGAAAGTTATAATGAAGCAGGACGGCGTTTTACCAGTATCGGAACGTTATAACGCCGGAAAATCAGAATACGTGTAAATAAATCAGGAGTGAATCATGAGTAAACGTAAAATCGTCGTTGCTGTCACGGGCGCGAGCGGTGTGTTATACGGAATTAAATTGGTTGAAGTTCTGAGTACCTGTAACTGTGACATTCATCTCGTGCTCAGCGACACCGCTTATAAAGTCATGGAGGCAGAAAATGGTATTTCTCTGCCCGTCCAGGAATTTAATGCGCGTGCGTTCGGGATTTCATCGAGCTGTAACTCCGAGATTTTCCCGTCGGGTAGCATTCACTTTCACCGTTGTGACGATTTCAGCGCAGCAATTGCGTCTGGTTCTTATCGTACGGACGGAATGGTCGTGTGTCCGTGCTCGATGGGGACGCTCGGAGCAATCGCGGCCGGTTTAAGTCTAAATCTGATTCACCGTGCTGCGGAAGTTCACCTGAAAGAGCGTCGGAAATTGATTCTGGTCCCGCGTGAGACCCCGTATTCCCTGATTCATCTGGAAAATATGACGAAAATTGCGCGTGCTGGTGGTGTCATACTCCCCGCATCGCCGGCATTTTACCATGGAATTGACGACTTGAACGGAATCGCGAATTTCATCGTATCGCGCATCTGTGACCAACTCGGAATTGAGAATAATCTCATTAAGCGTTGGCGTGGCCCGGAAGAACCGGAATTGGAAGAGATGGAACTGGAAAAGTTCATCGAGATGGCCGGTTAAATAAAACACAGAAAGCCTCCCCTTTTCAGCCTGTTATGAACGTCTCTTTCAGGGACGTATGAAATATCAGGTCAGAGGAGGCTTTTTCGTAAAAGTGCTCTTTTTCAGGAGGAGGTTCACTCATTTTTTTCCTTACTTAAGTAGACGCGTTACCTCCCCAAAATGTGGCTTCATCAGCGGTTACTTAACGGAGAAACTGTCAGTTTTTTGAGCGTGAAGCCAGAACGGAACTGGAAACTGTCGCGTGATGGGCGTTTCTCCGCGTTCAACGTGTATTCCCCGACGAGAATTTCCGAGTTATCCGTAATTGTCAGTGTCCGTGTCTCTTCTTCCGGTAAAATGGCGGTGAAACAACGTGTGTTCTGAACGCAGACGTCACATAGGTCACGTTTCACGAAAAGATCAATCGTCAGTGAGCCCGTCGAAAAATCCACGTCAGGAATCATCTCATTATCAATCTGGACCGCGTTACAGGCAGGAATCAGGGTGATTTTTTTGCCGTTTCCCAGCTCGATAGTATAATCCAGCAGTTCCTGAACCGTCTCCGGGTCGAACGTGACTTCTAATTCAAGACGAAATTCACGCGGTAGAGCGTTTTCCCACACACGACGCGCATTCTTGGTGTCTCGCGGAGTTTCTCCGTTCAGGATATTCAGCGTCGGCGCGTCCGTTTTTGGCATCATTTCCGGCACGAAACGCGTTCCAAGTTGACCGTCCGGGAGCTGAATAACTTCATGAAAAACCACTGCACCACCGAAACCGAACTGGCGTGTCCAGCCGACCGTAATGCGTCGGTTTTCACCGTAAGGCGCGGTTTTCGGCACGTTTACCATTCCCGCCATCAGGCTACTATTCGCGGCCGGTTTCAGCCACGGCCCGAGCGGTGAACGAGAATAACGGTATTCATGTTGCGTCACGAGATAGTAATAATCGCCCATCTTAAACCAGTCGGGACATTCCGGCTCACTATCATTCGCGCGAAGGTAAATCGGATTCCGTAAGTCCCACGTTTTCAGGTCTGCTGAAACAAGATGCGCGAGGCACCCGCGTCCACGGTAAGAAGTCGTAGCGTACATGTGACAGAGTCCATCATCCGGATTCACGAAAACGACCGGGTCACGCAACGAGCCAGAATACCCTTCCGGCATCTCGACGAGCGGGCCAGGCTGTTTCGTGAAATAAATTCCATCATCGCTCACCGAGCTTTCCAGAATTCCCCCACGGTCCATGGAGCGATTCGCGTAAAATGCGTAATATTTCCCCTTATGATAAAACACAGAACCCGTACAGATAGAGCCTTCATTCTGTTCCGTAATCGGCACAACGAACGGTTGGTGCATCCAATTCACTAGGTCGGTAGAAGTCGCCTGAATCCACTGGTGTGCACCTTTTCCGTTTTTCGCGCTGTGGTGACCTTTATCGAGAAGGTAGAGACAGTGAAATACTCCGTCCTGATAGAACGGCATACAGTCACCGACGAAATAGGAATTCGGTGGAATCCAGTACTGCATGCTTTCTCCATTTCCACGGTCCGTTCTCTCACGCATATCAACGCTGTCCTGACCACTAGCGTATGCCGTCATAAGCATGATTTCCTCATCAGTCAGACACCGGTTCCAGATTGCGACGGTATCCATTTCCCCGATGAAACCGTTCTGGAGTGTTTCTGGGTGTGCCGCGTCAGGTCCACCATTTCCCGTATCCTGAGCACCAAAAAGGAGCGGGACAGAATTTTGTGCCAGTTCTCCCACGACGAAATCCTCATCGACACACCGACCATCGACGAAAAGTTCCATTTTCGCTTCATTTACACGGACGACGACTTCATGCCAGCGTTCCAAAACGGTTTCTGGATATTCCATTTCCGAGAATAATGCTCGCCCACTTAACGGACGCCGTGTGAAGACGGTTCTCGTGGCCTGAGTGGAAGAAGAAGCCGATTCATCCGTAATTTTCCGCGTATAACCATTCCCGGTCGTTCCAATTTCCGTACCGATGTAGTCGGGGAAGGCGAAAATATTATATGCCATATTCGCGTGACCACCGTGTTTCGAGAGAATCGGATAACTGCCGGAAATCGTACCGAGACGCAGACGGACAAAAATGGTCATGTTCGAGCCGTGTAGGTTCAGCTCGTCCCCAGCTCCCTGACCGGCGGAAAGCCATCCTTTTCCAGAAAATCGCGCGACATAACCGTTCATGGAACTTTCTGAAGGAACGCCGATTTCCACGTCGCCGAAAGCCTGAAGCCGACTCACGTTTCCGTCCTGAGCACGTTGGTCTTCCAGCGTCTCGAAATCCCACAGTGCGACTGCGTCGGGATACGGTAACTGAATCGGAGTGTCATCATATTCTTCCTCGTTCATATTTTCATTATTCATAATCGGTGTTTCGGAGGGTGTCTTTTCCGCAGAAAAAACCATTTCAGGATAAAGATTCACGACGCACACGGAAGTTAAAAACGCGGTAATCGTCGCGGTTACGGAGGCAGTAAGGAAACGTTTCATAAAAACTCCGGAAGGGTTAAAGGAAAATGACGCATTTCGCATTACGTACTTTTCGTTAATTGATACGGAAGTATTTAACGTCGAAA
>JAUNAI010000114.1 GCA_030527705.1 Planctomycetia bacterium
AACGGTAGCCCTGCGAACGGTAACAAGTTCCTCTCAAAGAGTGGAATCTTGCGTAATGAATTTATCCTCTAAATACCAACGCCGAGTTTCACCCTATCGGGAGAAATCGGCTACCCAAAAAGAATTGACGCTGGTGAGTGGGGAACATTTTTGCAAAATAGTTCCCCCTCACACTCCCCTTCAAAAAAACTTTTAATCGCGTTCTGCGAACGCTTGCTTTTTCTTTTTTTCTTTTATTTCCACAATTTCCGCAACTCTCGAACCTTTTCCGCTGGATTTTCCGCCTGCGTGATTTCCGTCACCATCGCGACGGTCTGCGCTCCAGCAGCGATCAATTCCGGGATGTGACGCGCTTTAATTCCCCCCATGACCGAGAATGGAACGGACACGTGCGGTACCATTTCACGCAGAAAATCGACTCCCAGCGGTGGCATTCCGACCGTTTTTGTCTGTGTCGCGAAAATCGGACCGATATTCAGATAACCGGTTCCGTCACGGTGCGCCGACTCGATTTCCGGCAGGTTATGCGTCGAGCTACCAATTAAAAGTTCCGGCGCAATCTTCCGCGCTTCCGCAATCGGCAAGTCTTCCTGCCCCAGATGTACCCCGTCCGCGTGGGCTGCGAGAGCGACGTCCAGATGGTCATCAATGATAATCAGGACACCATACCGATTCGCGACCGACCGACACCGACACGCTAGGTCATGTAACCTCCCTTTATTCCAGTTTTTCTCTCGCAGTTGTACCACGCGCGCGCCCCCTTCTACGACTGCGCAAAAAATATCATACGGATTCCGTCCGAGACAAAATTCCGACGAAATAACGGGATAAATATCCGACTTCCGAAAAGCCGAAATGCGTGATTGTAAGGTTAAAAAACAGGATTCCATGATATTACCATGAAAAAGATTGTGTTTTAGAAAAATCGAAAAATATGAGGGAATTTTACCCCATCGCCCTCAAAAGTCAATGGGGATAGACGGTTCATTTCAGGAAAAATTTAAGAAATTTAGGTCGCTAACCTGTTCCTGAATCTCTTCTACGGACGTTTGGGGCGCGGAAAAATCGGTTTCCGTCGTAACTCTCCAAATTAACTGTAACTGCGAAGCAAATGAAATGACGGTAAGTACCAATAAAATCGCTGTCGTCTGATGATATTTATCTCCCAAAAGTCGATAAATCGGCAACACCGCAAGTGGCAAAATCGCCCATGAGAAGTAAGACGTATATAGCGTCATTTCATTTGTAACGCTTCCGAATCCTAAAACTCCAAGTAATCCCACTGAGAATAAAAACCAGATGCCCATTTCCTGTATAAGTGGAAAATTTCGGTACAAAGAGCATGAAATGAAACACAGTATACCAATTATCATACCTCCACCAATGTATATCTTTCCAATTTCCTCTTGGTGAACACTATAGACCGAATTCGATACAATTTCATAATCCGGTTGAAACAGATTCGATTCTATGAAATGGAGGAACTGCCTAAATTGATGGTATTGTTGAGGATCTTGCGTCGTTTGCAGTTTGAGCATTGTTTTTGGTTTGAGAGTCGTTTGTAATTTGAGCATTGTTTCGTCTGTCGGTTTCCACCAAGAGCGCGTTGTCGGGATCCAACGGAAATTTTCCGAAAAACGTTCGTACTGAGCTGTAACTGAAAGCGGTGTAAAAAACGTTCCCCAGATAACCGCGAGTAAAATCCATGCACCTATGAGTTTGAAGCACTCTTGAATGTAGCCTCGAAAAGATTTTCGGTTTCTCCAGAGCACAAAAACTGGAAAAAGTAGAGAGGTAAGCGTGGTTCCCCCTGCAGCGAACGCGGTTAGGTAATCCAGTCGGGATAGCCGTGAAAGGTCAATGTTTCCCGAAAATCTACGAAAGTATAAAAATGCAAGTAATGTGAAAGTCGTAAGTCCCAAACGTTCCGGTACGAAGCTAAAAATCATCGGAAATGAGGTTAGGTAAAACAGCATGAACGCATATGAACACGTATCGTTAAAGACATCTTGCAACATACGTCTAAGCATAATCCCGCCTAAAATCCACCAAGCAATCTGAAGAATTGCCATAGACGCCGCCACACAGTAAAACCATACTCCGAACCCGAGTCCCCACAACAAGCCAGCAATCAGGAAGAAAAACGGAATAAATGGAAAAAAAACAACAGAGTAATACGGGTGCCGGAACATATTGAGGCGATATTCGTCTTGTGGCACGGTATAAATTCTACAATCTGAACCCCATATCGTACCACTGCAAATAGAATTCGGGTTTAGTGGATCGTCCAAAAGGAAAAACGCTGGATTCATTGGTGCAATCCACACACTCGACTGCGTTGAACACACAAGCAGAGCGGAGATGAGTATGAGGAATAGACTGATCGCGAAAATTGTTTCGTATTTCGTAAAGTTCCGAAAAAATTCCTGAATGGGATATTCAACTAACCGCAACAACCACTGGAATATATAGTGTGCAGCAGGAATTGAACCAAGTGCGACAATGAGTGAAATTGCTGGAAAACTCTCAGTATAATGACTCCCCCACTCTACTATGTTTGGGTATAGAGAAGGAAACTTAAAAAAAAGATAAAAACCAACGGATATATCGAGCATAAGCACGTAAATCTGACTCCAGCCCAACAACGGTGCGTCTTTCCGAATTTTCCAACTTTTCTGAACACTCCAGAACATTATCCCCCAAAAAATTGGTACCAAACAGACAAACAGTTTCGCTGGAACCGCCATTGTAGCAAAAGCGAAAAATAAAAAAGATAATGCAATAATGAAAGAAAAAATATTCTTCTTGGAAAGTAGAGAAAATGCGGAAAATTTCTCATCCAATGAATTTGGACGGAAGCGAAAAAAAGGAATCATAGTTGTTCTCCGTGGTGATGTTTCATTCCTTCTTCGCTTCAAGAAACAAAAAAGGAGTGTGTTAAGCATATTCCAGCGCGAAAGTTAATCATAACAATCCACACAAATATATATAACAAGTTGCCAGCATGGAAGTCGAAACATATATTTTTGATAGGTATACAAGAATGGACAAAATACTATTACCCTTGGAGTAAATCTTCTTTTGCATATTGCTTGATATGATTTTTCTTGTGCTGCTAGTGATTTTTAGGCAAATAATGTTCTATTTAAAATAATTTTACCTTATTTTACAAAAAAATCAATAGGGCAGAAGATTTCTTTTCAGAAATTTTAGAAATTTTGAAAATAGAATCGGCGTTGGTATTTAGAGTTAAACTCCAACACAGGATTCCACCAAGTAAACTCGGAGGAACTTGTGCCCCGTAGAGAGGTTATCGTTGTGAGGTGGGAAACATTTTTGCAAAATTGTCTCCCCTCACACTCCGAAAATGATTAAATTGCCGAATCGGGGCGGTCTTTCTACAAGTCGTTTCGCAACGCGTAACGATAACGAGATGGATTACACGTTGCGTCGGGATAAAAGGTTTCAAAAAAACTTTTAATCACGTTCTACGAACGCTTGCTTTTTGTTTTCTTTTTCTCTTTCTTATTTTCCCAATTTTTCCTGAATCAGTTTCGCCACTTTCCGGCCGGACATCAGCATTCCGCCGAAAATCGGACCCATGCGGTATCCACCCATGACGTTATTCGCACTCATCCCGCACGCGAAAAGACCGGGGAAATATTCCAACGTATTCGCGACCGTCGAGGCTTCTCCACTGTCAACCCACATCGGTTTCTCACCCAGAATCTTTCCTGTCGGCGTGTTCAGCTCGATGTGTGCCTTGTTGACCGCCAGATTCATGATTTCGCTCGGGTGGCCCGTTCCGTCCAGAACGCAACTCGCCACGACCGTGAGTGGGTCAACGTGCATTCCCAGTCGCTCTACCGGCGTCCAGTTAATGACCAGCCCACCAACTTTTTCGTTCTTAAAAATAATATCTTCGACGCTCATTGCGTTGAAAATCTTCGCACCAGCGTGAACCGCTCCGTAAATCAACGCGCTCGCCATCTCGACGGAATCAAGCGTAAAATAACCGTCTGCGCCCGGAATGGGTTCATAACGGATGCCGAAATCGTCCAGAATTCCCGTTGCGTCCGACTGCACAACGACTTCATTAAAGAGCATTCCACCGCCCCACGTACCGCCGCCAGGCGCAAGTTTCCGCTCGAACAGAGCGACTTTCGCGCCGTTTTTCGCCAAATCGTGAGCTGCGACCAACGCAGAAGGACCGCCTCCGACGATGGCGACATCCACTTCCAAATGATTCAACAACTTGTCACTGAAAGTACGAACGATGGCGGAGGAGATTACATTTTCGATGGACATAAAATCATTCCTTTTTGCTAAAAACAGGAAAACCGATGACATATTAGGACATAATAATTCAATCCTCTTATTATACCGGTTTTCTAGAAAATTACAAGGGGCCGGAATCTTTTATGCCAACTCCACTTGAAATCTCTGTTTTTCCGTCGTTTCGCGTTACTGAAACGACTGCCGAAAGAACCGTCCGACATAAAAATTTAAAGTATAATTGCTTTATATCAGAAGGAAGGCGGGAATTCCTAATCTTTTATAAAACCGCGACATTCCTCCGTAATCCATCGGCTGAAATCCGGATTTACCGATTCAATTTCTTCCGCGAGAATTTCCGGTACGTCATAGGAATGCTGTTCCAGAATAAACGCAATGACCGACTCTTGGGCCACGAGCGTCGTTTTCAGATCGAATTTCCATTCCGGTGTTTTTTCTCGCGTCCCCTGCCAATGATAATGACTCATAATCGGTCCAGTTACCTGAGCACACGCAATCCAGTGTCGGTCAAGTAACGCAGAAATAATTTTCTCTCCCAGAATCGAATCATCAATCGTGAACGTTAGTCGGCAAAATTTCATCTACTCACTCCATCTAAATATCGTTTTAAAATATAGCCTATAAAAAATTAAAATGTAACCTAAAAATATACCAAGAAAATTCTCAGATTGAGGAACTTTTCCATATTTTATCCATAAAATTTAAGGAAAAAACAGAAAATTCACTAAAAACTTATAAATTGGTATCGACTAAATTGAGTAAATACTCTATACTCAAGCACAATCTTATCAAAAAATGGGTCGTGTTGTATTTTCAGCACGAGTTTTAATTTTTACATCAGAAAGGATTCAAAATGTCGAACGAAGTTCCTCAGCAGGCCCAACAGCAGGCACCCCAGGTCATTCAGATTAACGACGAAAAAGCGGTTTGCGGTTACGCCAATTTCTGCCGCGTTTCCGGAGCTCCGGAAGAAATGATTATTGATTTCGGTCTCAATCCGCAGCCGGTTGGTATTCCCACCACGCCGATTCAGATTTCTCAGCGTGTTGTGATGAACTACTACACCGCGAAACGTATGCTTCAGGCACTCCAGCTGACCCTTCAGCGTCATGAAGCGACGTTCGGCGTTATTGAAGTCGACCTTGCTCGTCGTGCTCGTCCGGCCGTTCAGGGAGAAGCCCAGAACGCTGAAAATCAGGACTAAAAATCCAATTACACTAAAAAATTCGGGGAAAGAAGACGCTTCAGAACATTATTTCCGTAATGAGAAACGTCTGTGGAACGGGATTTTTTAGTGTATCAGAGATAAAAATGTTCTAAAGAATCTTTAGAACATTCTCAACCGACAGACCGTTGCTCCCCCTTCGGCTTGTCGGTTTTTTAGTAAACGCTGAATAACTGGGCACGCGGACGTCTCGTCCACAATCATAGAAAAAAATAGTATTTTTAAGAAATAAATTCTTTCCTACTTACGTAATTTGTTAAAATTGGGTCTCAAAACGCTTAATATTTTCTGCGGACGAAACGTCTGTGTACCCAGTGTGACTTATTCAGCGTTCACTTTAGTAAAAATACGTTCTTATTTTAATCCATTCATGACCTTTTCGACGGCTTCTTGTCCCGCACGGATGCACTGGGGAAGGCCAACACCCGTGAGGAAGTTGCCGGCAACTGCGAGGGTAGGAAGTGCGGCAAGTTCTTTCTGGAGCTCTGTGATTCGCTCCAGATGACCCATGTGTAACTGTGGCATCGTCTCTGGCCAGCGTGACATAGACGTCATTAACGGCTCACCTGTAATGCGGAGACATTTCTGGGTCCGCTCCAGCAGAATCCGCGTCGATTCTTCTTCCGACATCGCTAACATTTCCGGATTACGCGCACCACCACTAAAAATACGGAGTAAAACCGTTCCTTCCGGTGCTCGGTGTGGGTATTTCTCGTTACTGAAGCTCAGGGCTAAAATTGGGTTTTTCTCGACTCCCGGAACAACTGCGCCCATGCCATCGAGAGGATGACCGACATTTTCACGTGGGTAGGCGGCAGTAAGAACCAACGTACCAGTATGCACGATTCCCGCGAGAAGCTCCGCCGGACGCGTCAGCGAGGCAGTATCCATCAGCGTCGCCATATTATGAGATTCCGTGGCGAGAATGACGGCGTCGAAAGTCCCAGAGTTTACTGCTTCCTCCTGATTTTTATCCAGATTTTCTTGTTTCACGCTTTCCCACGTCAGTGACCATTTTCCGTCAGCGAGTTGAGTGAGGGAAGTGACTTGCGTGGTGCAGTAAATTGTCTGATTCGCCAACCGTTTCGCGATTTCTTCCGGGATACGTCCTAAACCGCCTTTTACCGTAACGAAAAGGTTATAACGCGGTCCACTCTGTGGGGTTTCCTGCGTCGACTTCGCGTGAATTGCACTATCTTTATGGTTCTCTCCATTTTTACGACTCGCTTTTTTAGCGAGTTTCGCCTTTTTACGTGTTTCACGGACATTATATCGCATGGCACGGATAAGAGAACCATGTTTTTTCTCCATCTCTCGAAAACGAGGAAGGGTCGCCATGAGAGAAAGTTTCGTCATGTCCGCAGCATAAACACCGCTGACGAGTGGCTCAATCATGCGATCAAAAACCTGATGTCCTAGCCGACGGACGGCAAAACTCTCCATCGACTCGTCGCCATCTTCCTTACGTGCAGGAATAAAATATTCCATCGCAGCACGCATTTTTCCGAGTGGCGAGAGTAATCGTGTCACAGCCATCGGCCACCATTTCGAGGGTGCCATCATCATAAAACCGTCTGGGAGTTTATGAAGTCGACCGCGCCAGAGAATGAACGTCTGGCGATTTCGTGGCGTGGTAGTGACGACATCCGGCTCAAGTCCCAACGCACGGCAAAGATCGAGTCCATAGGGAACTGTCGTGATGAAATTGTCGGCACTCTGCTCAATTTCGAAACCGTCACGGTGCTCTGTGTGCAGAACTCCGCCAAGACGCTCACGTTTCTCGAAAAGCGTAATTTCTACGTTTGGACACTGTTCCTGTAGGTAAAAAGCAGCGGACAGACCGGAAATTCCCCCTCCAATAACAGCAACGCGCGGTTTTTCTGAAACGGACATTATCGATTCCCCCATATGAACGTAAAAATACAGTGACATATAAAGTCCTATTATAAACTATTTTGCCGACCTTTCCCAGTGGGGGTGGCTCGATTTTTCGGTATTTATTCGCAAATTTCCACTGAAAAAATGGATTTTCTTGAAAATTTTGGAGACTTTTGACTGAAATGAAAGATTTTTAGGATTTTAGAGATTTTCTATACTGATTCCACTTAAAATTCAGTGATAGACGGTCCTGTCGGTAGTCATTTCAGTAACACAAGATGGCAGAATAACGGAAATTTATAGCGCTTCGGATATAAAATTTCCTAAAAAATCTCAAAAAATTTTACATACCGTAAAAAACGAGAAATAATTACGTTGGAATCCGCGATTTACAGTGGTAGAATTTCTATAATTTGTTAACTTTTGAGAAATTTTTTGCAATTTATTGGTAAAATTTTACGAAAATGGGGGTAGTCCCGTTTGTGTTATTTCATTTTTGTAGTAAAATAGAGATAAACGGCAGGAAGTTGTAGAATACGTTGTTTCATTTTTTGGTTTCATTTTTATTTAAGATGATTTTCTGGAAGGTCGATTCCTAGTGAATCGTGAAAATCCGGAGACTTTTCCTTTTTCGTTATCCATGGTCCATTTTAAGCAGGGAGTAAACCATGTCCGACTTTTCTAATTCCGGGGAACATAACGGTTTAATTAGCAATTATGACCTTCACCTATTGGGTGAGGGAAAACATTGGCGCGCGTATAATAAGCTGGGCGCTCATCCATGTACGATTAATGGTGTGGAAGGGGTTAATTTTGCCGTCTGGGCGCCGAATGCCTCGGAAGTGAACGTCGTTGGTGATTTTAATGGCTGGAATCCGACTGCGAATTACCTCTGGAACCTGCGCGGAAATGGTATCTGGGAAACGTTCATTCCGGAAGCGCGTGCGGGAATGCTGTATAAGTACGTCATTCGTCGGGATGGAAAGGAATTCGAGAAGTGTGACCCGTACGCGTTCGAGTGTGAGTGCCCACCACAGACTGCGTGTCGTATCGTGGACCAGAATACTTACGCATGGAATGATGAGGAATGGACGGAGAATCGGAAATCGTTCGCGTGGCAGAATGAAGCGATTTCGATTTATGAATTACATCTTGGAAGCTGGAGAAACCCACATCCCGGAACGAATTGCTGGTTGAATTACCGAGAAATCGCGGACCAGTTGATTCCGTATGTGAAACAGATGAATTTCACGCACATCGAGTTGCTCCCGGTCTGTGAGCATCCGTTTACTGGCAGTTGGGGCTATCAGATTACGGGTTATTACGCTCCGACCGCCCGTTACGGACATGTAGATGATTTTAAGTATTTTGTGGATAAGTGCCATCAGAACGGAATCGGCGTAATTCTGGACTGGGTGCCGGCGCATTTCCCGAAAGATGAGAAAGGACTCGGACGTTTCGACGGAACCGCGCTATATGAGCATGAAGATCCACGTCAGGGGGAACATTCCGACTGGGGAACGTACATCTTTAATTATGGACGGAATGAAGTGCGAAACTTCCTCGTTGCCAACGCGTTATTCTGGGTAGATAAGTTCCACATCGACGGTCTGCGTGTGGACGCGGTCGCATCGATGCTCTATCTGGATTATAGCCGAAAGGATGGCGAGTGGATTCCGAATAAGTATGGTGGACGTGAGAATCTGGAGGCGATTGAGTTTCTGCAGGAGATGAATACGCAGGTTCTCACACACTTCCCCGGCGTGCTGACAATTGCGGAAGAATCGACCGCGTGGCCCAACGTGACGCGACCGGTTTTCGATAACGGTCTCGGTTTCTGCCTGAAATGGAACATGGGATGGATGCATGACACGCTTTCCTACATGGAACATGACCCGATTTACCGAAAATATCATCACGATAAACTGACGTTCGGTCTGTTATATGCGTTTAATGAGAATTTCGTCCTTCCGTTCTCGCATGATGAAGTGGTTCACTGTAAAGGTTCCCTCATCGGTAAAATGGCGGGGGATAACTGGCAGAAACGCGCGAATCTGCGCCTTCTATATAGTTATCAGTGGACACAGCCGGGGAAAAAACTCCTTTTCATGGGGAGTGAGTTCGGTCAGTGGAATGAATGGAAAGATAACGGTGAACTGGACTGGAATCTACTGGAATACGCGGAACATCAGGGAATTCAGCGCTGTGTCGCCGACTTGTGTAAATTGTACACTGACGAGTCGGCATTACATGAACAGGATTTTAACCCGGCCGGTTTCCAGTGGATTGACTGTAATAATCGTGACATGAGTACACTGTCGTATCTGCGACGTGCGAAAAACTCGGACGACTATTTAATCGTCGTCTGTAACTTCACGCCGAACGTCCGACATGATTTTTGGGTCGGTGTCCCGGAGGCAGGGGAATTCCAGGAAGTGTTTAACAGCGATTCCCGTTATTACGGTGGCGAAAACGTTCTGAATGGCGCGGTGGTTGCGGACCCGCTTCCGTGTCAGGGATACACACACACGATTCGGATTACGTTACCGGCACTCTCCGTCGTGATTTTCCGTCCCGTTCGGCGGAATTAGAAGGAGATATAGGGGAGGAAACCCAGAACATTTCATTTCCCACAGATTACACGGAAAATCTGTGGTTTTAAATCTCCCACAGATTCCACAGATTTTCACAGATTTTTTATAGTGATGACCATTAAATCTTTCTGTGAAATCTGTTTCTTCCGTGCGAAACGCCCATAAATACAGGGTTATTATACTGATTCCACATAAAATTTCAGGGAAGGATTGTCGTTTCAGCAGTCGTTTCCGTAACACGAAATTACGGAGAAATTGAATTTTATAGTACGTTAGGTATAAAACGCCAAAAAACATGGTGCCTGAAATCATTTTCATTTCCTGAAATCTCACTCATTTCTGTGAAAATCTGTGAGTTCTGTGGGAGATTTAATGATTTCTGTTTTCGTGTTAAAGTGCTCTGTGTTATTTTCATATTTTCATATAAATTACACAATTTTCCATGATTAGTATTTTAAGACAAGAAATTCTTACCGAGGCGCCGACGATTGTGGTAAAGGTCGGCACCCGGATTTTAACCGACGAAAAAGGTCATTTAAGCGAGTCGCAGATTGAATCGTTCGCGAATCAACTCGCGGAAGCACGGGAAAAGGGGTTCCGTGTGGTTCTGGTAAGTTCTGGCGCAGTAGGATCTGGAATTGGACGACTTGGATTACCGGGACGTCCGACGGGATTAGCACAACTTCAGGCAGTCGCAGCGGTCGGACAGAGCGCGTTAATTGAGGCCTATAACCATTTTCTGGAGAAATTGGGGTTACATGCCGCCCAACTTCTGTTAACGGCAGACGATCTGGAACATCGAACACAGTATCTGAATATCCGAAACACGATTAACGCGCTTCTGGAGTTCGGCGCGATTCCGATTATCAACGAAAATGACACCCTAAGTGTCGCGGAATTACGGACAACTTTCGGCGATAATGACCATTTAGCTGCGCTGGTGGCAGACCTGATTCACGCGCCGTTACTGATTCTTCTGTCGGACATCGACGGTCTGTATGATGGTGACCCACGTGACCCGAACTCGAAACTGATTGAGACGGTTCACCAGATTGACGGTTCTATTTTGGACCTCGCATTCGACCGACTGACGGGTTTAAGTAAAGGTGGAATGGCGAGTAAACTCCGCATTGCGCACCAGATTACCAACGCGGGCGGAAGTATGATTATCGCGAATGGTAGAGAACCGAAAATTCTACAAAAAATCCTGAATTGCGAGCAGTACGGCACGCTCTTCCTGCCGCAGGGCATGAAAATGACAGCACGAAAACAGTGGATTGGATACGCGATTTTCCCGCATGGGCGCGTTCTGGTAGATGACGGTTGCGCGAAAGCACTGGCAGAAAAAGGTGGTAGTCTTCTGGCAGTGGGAATCCGGGAAGTTGAAGGAGATTTCGACCACGGTGAAGTCGTCGCAATCTGCACGCAGAATGGACTGGAAATTGCGCGTGGCCTGACGAATTACTCGTCGGAAGACCTTCAGAGAATTCGCGGAAAACACACGTCCGAAATCCGTGAAGAGTTCCCTGAAATGGATATTTATGAAGAAGTTGTCCATCGTGATAATTTAACTCTAACGAAAATGGTTTCATAATGAAAATCCAGAACGCGTT
>JAUNAI010000472.1 GCA_030527705.1 Planctomycetia bacterium
TTTTTTCATGGGGGGTAGTGAAATGATATCAAGCGACTCCCAAACAGGATAAATTTTCAAGAAATTTTGGAAAATTTTGTAAAATTTTTAGAAAAAAAGTCGTTCCCCCTCTTGCAATTATCGATAATTCAAGGTATGCTATAAGTAATACGATTGAAAAGTGCGTACTGCATTTTCATTTCATTCCACTATTAGTACGGTACGCCGCCCGGTGTTTTACCGTTCCTACCTGTTTAATCAAGGAGTTTTTACAATGACGTTGAAAACCAATCGTCGTAATTTTTTGAAAGCCACCGCTGTCGCTGGCGCTTCCACCCTCGTTGTGAGTGATCTTCTCGCGAATGAATCCCCGAACGAAAAAGTCACGTTCGGTTGCGTCGGTATCGGTGGTAAAGGCACAAGCGACTCGAACGACGCCAATCGTTTTGGTCAGGTCGTTGCGTACTGTGACACCAACCGTAACCAGCTGAAAGGTGGAAAACGTTTCAAGGACGCGCAGGCGTTTGAAGACTATCGTGAAATGTTCGACAAGATGGGCGACAAAATCGACGCCATTACCGTCAGCACCACCGACCACATGCACGCAGTTATCGCTGCTGCTGGTATGAAACTTGGTAAGCACTGCTTCACGCAGAAGCCGATGACCCGTACGATCTATGAAGCTCGCCGTATGGGTGAAATCGCCCGTGAAAAAGGCGTTGTGACCCAGATGGGTAACCAGGGTTCCGCTGGTGATGGTCTCCGTGAAAGTTCTCGCATGATTCGCAATGGTCTGTTGGGCGAAGTGAAAGAAGTCGTCGTCTGGTCTAACCGTCCGGTATGGCCGCAGGGTGGCGAACGTGGTCAGGGCAAAGAAGCTCCGGCTTATCTGAACTGGGAAAAATGGCTCGGCGTCGCTCCTTACCGTGATTTCGTGGAAGGTGCATATGATCCGTTCGCGTGGCGTGGCTGGTGGGATTTCGGTTCCGGCGCTCTCGGTGACATGGCTTGCCATACTGTGAACGTGGCGTTCGCTGCTCTCGATATTAAAGACCCGAAATGGGTTCAGGCGATTACCTCCGGTCACAACTATGACTCTCTGCCGAAATGGTCGAAGATTTCCTTCGAATTCCCGGCCAACGATTGGCGTCCTGGCTTCAAATTCACTTGGATGGACGGCGGTCAGCGTCCGGATCCGTCCATTCTTGAAGGCAAAGCGCCGTCTGGTTCCGGCCTGCTTCTGATTGGTGAAAAGGGTAAATTCTTCTCGCAGAACGACTACGGTCAGGACCGTGACCTCCTCGGAACGATTTCCAAGGAAGAAGAAGAGAAATATCTGGCTCAGGCTCGCGAACAGCTCAAGGCGGAAGACAAGTATGCTGGTCCGTACGGCGGTCACTTCGGTGAATTTGTCAGCGCGATTAAAGACAACAAACCGGAACGTTGCTGGTCCAACTTCCCGAATTACGCTGGTCCGCTTACCGAAACGATTCTTCTCGGTAACCTCGCCGTTTGGGGTGCTTCCAAACCGGAAGTTATGGGACCGAAAGTGGAATGGGATGCGAAGACGATGACCATTACGAACAATCCGGAAGACAAGGCTCGCTTGGAATCCCTCGTTCGTCCGAAGTACCTCAATGGTTACGAAACCATCTGATTTCAGTATGAACAGGATTTAGTATCCATCTAACACAAAAGCCGGCAGGATTCATTTCCTGTCGGCTTTTATTAATGGTTTTACAGTCTGAGAATCTGCTATATTTCGGGAGTACACATTATGCCATCCCATAACTTTAGTTTTATTAATACTCCTTTAAGTTGAATTTGGCACTTTCTATTCGTTTTCCGGAACAGGAATAAATCCATTTTCTGTTACTCGATAAAGGGAGGGAGTGTTGTTTGAACCTGTTACGTGAGCGGTAGAGGTAATGTACCAATTCATTTTAGAACCATTCATTAAGTTGTTTACGAGCGTATTACCATGAAACGTACCATTTCCACCTTCATCAACGACTACACCACTTTTTTGACCATCTGAAATGAGGCACCGAATTAAAGTAACATCTCCTTCGTATGCACTCACCACGTTTGTCCCTTTCGTTTGGGAAATCATACAATCTTGAAAGTGTCCATGACCTTTCTCACCCGTTATAATTCCCTTTTCTTC
>JAUNAI010000115.1 GCA_030527705.1 Planctomycetia bacterium
AGAAGCCGATTTTGCCGGTTTTTTCGGTGTAGTTTGTGTTCTTTTCACGTTTTGCGGAGTATTTTTCTTCTGTTTTTCCGTCCTTTCCGCGTCACGAAGCATATCAGCGAGCGAGCGTTCTTCCGTCTGATACACACTCACCATTTTCTGTCGGAGTTCTTGGGAATTCGGCGAGATATTCACTTTTGGCGCCTGATTTTGGACCGGGCTGATAGCGAAATTCTGAACCTGTACCGGGACGGGAGTCGATTTTCCTACGTTCCCCACGGCGGCGAAACGCGCGTATCCCGTGTTTCCAGAAGCATTTTCCTCCGCAAGACGGGTAAGTTCTTGTGCGAGTGCCGGGTTAAATTCCGGGTCGAGCCGACGGATGCGCTCCTGAAGTGGTGGGTGCGACGCGAAAAGACGCTGGAAGAACGACATCGTCGATTCCGTAAAGAAAAAGTGATTCGCTTCTGCCGCAGCTTGGGACTGCATGACCTGTTTTTCGGGGTCCATTCCACCAATTTTCTTGAGCGCGTTGGCGATTCCTTTCGGATTCCGCGTAAATTGGACCGAGGACGCATCCGCAAGATACTCCCGCTGGCGGGAAAGTGCTGACTTGATGAGGTTACTCAGAAAAAGTCCGACACAACCAACGAGCATGACCCAGAGCGAAACGAGAATAAGAACTAGTCTTACGGAACCGCTATTCGAGCTGTTATCATCATCGTCCGAGCTACTATTAACCACGACCGGCATATACGTCATCATGCGGAAAATTCCGTAACCAATCAGGTAAATGAGCAAAATTCCATGCGTGATGCCGAGAAGTCGGATATGAGTGCGCATATCGCCGTTCAGAATGTGACTGAATTCATGCCCGATAACCCCCTGTAACTCATCGCGGTTCAGCGTTTCGAGCGTTCCGCGCGTGACGGCGACGACGGCGTCTTCCGGAGAATTCCCGGCGGCGAACGCGTTAATCGACGGTTCCGTCTCCATGATATACGCTGGCGGAACAGGCACGCCACTAGCAATCGCCATCTCCTCCACGATATTCAGATAACGCCGTTCCTGTAGGTCTGTCGTGTTAGAGTCTACCAGACGTGCTCCCATCTGTTCCGCGACGCTCCGACCACCACCGGTACGAAGCTGGATACAACGGTAAATCGTACCGATGACAATCACGAGAACGGTTCCGACCGTCGCAAAAATCATTGTCTGAACCGCATTTCTATGGGCTTCCACCGTTTTCGGATTCCACAAATCTTCATAAAACGCGACGTAAAAAACCATATCTACGGCAACAACAACTGCCACGACGCTGATAATGAAAAACAGAATCATCCAGAAGGAATTCCGTCTGGCGCGATCTTGTTGCTGAAAAAAGTCCATGATTTTTACCTTTTTATTAATAACCCATCCTGCGGAACAATAACAAACGGTTTCCCATCAATCCAGAGGCTCACCCAGCCAATAAAATTGGAAGCGAATTGGATTACGCCATTCCCCGCCTTATTTAATTTTATCACACGCCCCGGCAAGTGTCAAGGGGGGTGAAAAAATATAAAAAAATTTTTTCTCTCGACACGGAACCCCTTGCAATGAAAATTATATCATGTTATAATTATAAATCATGGGGAAAATTGGATTTCTTCAAACATTTTCACTTACGGAGGTTTAAAATGAGAAATCATGTTTGTTTTTTTGTCTGATAATGTTGTTTTTTGCCGGCAACGTGTGGGCGGGAGAATCAGAATTTTTGGATAAAATTACCTATAAAAGTGAATATTTGAAGAAACGACTCGTTTACAGAAGCTCGGAAGATTTACAGCGAATCATTCAATCGTATCCTTCGGAAGAAGACTTTTACGAAGAATTACAAAAAGCGTGGAAATCGAAAGATCGGACGCTTAGTTACTATTCACTAGAATTTACGATTTGTTGGATAAAGGATATGTCACTGACCGACGATCATTACAATACCCTCAAAAATATTGCACAAAAAAGAAGAGTGAATTATCGAGAAGCAATTAGGTGCTTGCAATATAGTGGAAAAAAAGAACTGATACCTTTTTTCTGTGAGTTAATAAAGAATCCCCAAAAGGATCACTTTTCCTGTCAGCGAATTGGTGTGGCATTGGACGCGCTTGTCGGAATGCGGGAATTTCTTACTCAGAAAGAGATTGATTGTATTATCCCATTATTGAAGGATAAGAGGGGTATCGTTCGCTACTATGAAGACATGGTATTTCCTTATCCTATGGCAATCCACGCAACGGAAACGCTTGCGGAAATTGGAACTCCAGCGGCATATACCCACGAAATGATTTTCCAAACGCAGGTTTTACCAGAACAATGGGAAAATTATGATGAGCAAAAGTTTCAGACGTTTTTGGAAACGCTTCAGAATTCGAAACCAAGCCGTGAAGAATTTCAGAAATTGGTGGAAAATTCGGGATTTTATGTCACACCGATCTTTCAAGATGATCTAACGTCAGATTTTTATTTTGAAGAGAGTTATGCTCATACAATAGCGTCTGCGTTACTGAAATTGCAACCGAAAAATCGAATGTATCAGTTTTTGCTGGTACAATCCTATATCTATTACAACATAAATTTTCGACCAAGACTGCATGTTAATGAGTCAATGATTAAAACGCTTGACAACTACCCCGAACTCAAAAGTTTCCAGGAATATCTGGAATGGCATTTAAATTCAAAGAAATAAGGTGTATCCTTCAATTTGCAAATTTCCTATAAAGATACAGTAATCATGAAACAATAAACGGACTTGAGATTTTCAAAATAGAACAGGAGAAAAACGGTGATTGGCTGGCTACTTTATACTGCACTTGAATGCGTCTTGCTTGTGATCTTTCTGCAATTTGCGTGGAAAGAAGAGTGGGATTTTGAGGAAGTTTTCAAAGGAGCGATTTTTACCATTCTCGCAAGCGTTGCGATTTCGATTGTTTTCAATATTCTTTTCGATTGTGAACTCTCCCTGTTTCGGTTCGTGATTGAGTTTTTCTGCAATTTTGTGGTTGCTGTGTTCATATTTAATGAAACACTCGCGACAGACTTCAAACGGGTAGTGTCCGTCGCACTTGGATTCCTCGTAATCCACATTTCGCTCGCACTTTTTTTCCACCTGCTCGCTTGCTTATAAAAGATGGTGGCTAAATATCCAAATGCCCCCAAATAAAGGACGCCGAAAATTACTAAAAAATCGGCGTCCTTCTGAATTTTAATTTTATGGGAGTTTCTGAAAATTAAAAGGATACTTTCACCGCTTCGCGCTCGGAAGGATTTTCCACCTCGAAGAGCAACGCGGGGAGGAAACCGAACATGCCCGCGAAAATGCAGGCGGGGAAGAGTTCTCGGCGCGTGTTGTACGTCGTGACCGCATCGTTAAACGCTTGGCGAGCGAATGAAATCTTGTTTTCCGTTGAAGTCAGCTCTTCCTGAAGTGCCAACATGTTCTGATTCGCCTTCAGATCAGGATACGCTTCGACCTGAAGATTAAAGCCACGCAACGCACCTGCCAGCTGCCCTTCCGCACGGTTCAACGACTGCAACGCCTGTGGATTAGAAGGGTCCGCCGCCGCGCGTTCACCAGCTTCCGCCGCGTTATTTCGAGCACGAACGACTTCCTCAAGTGTCGCTTTTTCGTGCGCCATATACGCTTTAGCCGTCTCTACGAGATTCGGAATGAGGTCGTAACGCCGTTTTAGCTGGACGTCCACCTGCGCGAAAGCGTTTTTGTATCGGTTCTGGAGCGTCACCAGTCCGTTATAAACGCCCATCGCGTACAGAGCTAACAGTGCAACAATCGCGATACTGACAATCGTGATAATCATGATTTACTCCTTTATATACTCGACGCATTATAAAATTTCGCTTTTTCATCATTTCGCGTTGCGAAAATGATACCGGAAAGACCACTCTTCCCTGAATTTTCAAGTAGAATCAGTATATCTGATTTCTACTTTATTTTTTCATAAGAGGCGCGCACCCAAGACACACATTCATGACACACGCACCAACATTTATATTATACGCAAAATTCCAATGAATTTCAAGAGCCACCCACGCAAAAAAAATGAAAAGTTTCCGATTTTTACGAAAAAACGTCCTAAAACACTTCCCAAAACATGAGAGAAACAGACTTTTATCTGCTTATCCAGAAGGTTTTTCTTGCGACATAAATATTTTTGTCCTGTCTCCAGAAATATCCTCTACCCCCGGTGGTAAATTTTTCAAAATCGGGTATAATAGAACTTTATCGAAATTTATTAGATGTTTTCCGACTTGCGAAAGAGAGAAAATTTGGAAAATGACACATACAGATTCCACTTGAATTTTTAGGGAAGGACGGTCCTTCCGGAGTCGTTTTAGCAACGCGAAACGATAGTAAAGTGAAATTTTAGAGTGCATCGGGTAAAAATTCCCCTTTCTCGGCAAGTCTCTCCACTTAAACGTAGGGTGAACTCATGAAAAAAATTACGCCACGTACACTGAAGGGTTTCCGTGATTATCTTCCCGAAACGATGATTCCACGCAGAAACATCATCGAAACCGCGGCTCGGATTTACCAGTCGTACGGTTTCAGCCCGATTGACACGCCCGCGCTGGAGTATCTGGAGATTCTGACCGGGAAAGGAAGTGACGAAACGGATAAACAGCTCTACAGTTTTCAGGATAAAGGCGGTCGTGATTTAGGTATGCGTTTCGACTTGACGGTTCCGCTCGCGCGTTTTGTGTCGCAACACGCCAACGAATTAGGCATGCCGTTTAAACGGTTCCATATCGCGACGGTCTGGCGTGGTGAAAATACGCAGGCTGGACGATATCGTGAATTCATGCAGTGTGATTTCGACACAATTGGCACGCTGAATATCGCCGCGGATATTGAAACGACGCTCGTGATTTATGATTTAATGCGCGCGATTGGTTTCGAGAACTTTACGATTCATCTGAATAACCGAAAAGTGTTAAGCGGTCTGCTAGAAAAACTCGGACTGGAAGATAAAACCGTCCCGGTTCTGCGTGCGTTGGATAAAATCGCGAAAATCGGTTACGATAAAGTGAAAGAAGAAATGGGCGAGACGGCAGGTCTTACACCGGAACAGGCGGATGAAGTGCTGAAACTCACGACGCTGGAGGGGGCCAACACGGAAGTTCTCGCGCAGATTGCAGAAATGGTTGCTGGTAGCGCAAAAGGTGAAGAAGGTGTTCAGGATTTACGGCAAGTTCTGGAAGCGGCGGACGCGGTCGGAATCACGGACAAGAATCTGAAGCTGGACGTCTCCATCGCGCGTGGTTTGGATTACTACACGGGAACCATCTGGGAAACGTTCCTCGACGACCTTCCCGGTTTCGGTAGCGTCTGCTCCGGCGGTCGGTACGATAATCTGACTGGTATGTTCATGAATAATCCGCTTCCGGGAATCGGCGCGTCGCTTGGACTGGACCGACTTCTCGCGGGTATGGAACAGCTCGGAATGCTCACGGACGTTAAGACAGCGGCACCGGTTTTCATTCCGTATTTCGATAAAACGCAACTGACCGCGTATCTGAAAATTGCGGCTTCCGTCCGTGCGGCGGGTGTCGGCGTGGAAATTTATCCGGATCCGAAAAAACTTGGTGCTCAGCTCCAGTACGCGGACCGAAAAGGGTTCCGTTACGCCATTATCGCGGGCACGGATGAGCTTTCTCGCGGAATCTGTCAGGTGAAAAACCTTCAGGAAAAAACGCAGGAAGAAGTGGATCTCGCGAAAATCGGTGAATATTTCCGTGATAAAGTGTGATATTTTATGTGAAAATTTTCAGGAAAAATCGGTTATTTTGGCGAAATTGCTGTGAATTGGAAAAAAATCCGGGGTTAATCGGGAAATTCACCCGGTCCCCCCCTTTTTTCTGAAAATTTTTCGGGTAGAATGGACACATAGAGAAAATTTGAACAGGTACTAATTGGAGATTCCTCATGTCAGAAAAAGCAACGCTTTCGATTCGTGGCAAGTGTATTGAATTCCCTGTATACGAAGGTACGGAAGGGGATGTCGCGGTCGATATTTCCCAGCTTTATCCGGAACATAAATTGATGACGTATGACCCGTCGCTTGCCAGTACGGCTGTCTGTCGTAGTACGGTTACGTATATTGACGGTGATAAAGGCATTCTGCGTTATCGCGGTATCCCGATTGAGAAATTCGTTCATGAATCGCCGAACTTTATTGAGGTGGCGTATCTTCTTCTTGCGGGCAACTTGCCGACACCAGAAGAAGGGAAAGCGTTTCGTCGTCGACTGACGGAAAATGAACTGTTGCCGGAACCGATGGAGCATTATTTCAGTCGTGTTCCGAAAACCGCCCCTCCGATGGCGTTACTCTCGGCTGCGATGAATAATCTGGCATGTTACCACACGGAATTTCTGGAGCTGGACAATGATGACCAGTTCATGGAAATCTCTGCGCGTTTAATCAGTAAAATCCGCACAATTGCGTCGTATATTTATCGGCGTACGCACTATCTGCCGTTGATTTATCCGAATCCGAATATGCGTTACTGTGCGAATTTCCTGCACATGATGTTTTCGTTGCCGTACTCGCCGTATGAGGTGACGCCGGAAATTGAAGACGCGCTGAATCTGATTCTCATTCTCCACGCAGACCATGAACAGAACTGTTCTGCCGCAACTGTCCGAGTGGTGGCGTCTTCACGCGCGAATCTTTTTGCGTCCTGCGCTGCCGGTATCTGCGCGTTGTGGGGGTCTCTCCACGGTGGCGCGAATGTGGCGGTTATGGAAATGCTCGCGCGGATTCATGAAGGTGGGCTTTCTCCGGAAGAATGCATCAAAATGGCGAAAGACAAGAATAATCCCTTCCGTCTTTTCGGTTTCGGACACCGGGTATACAAGAATTACGACCCACGTGCGAAAATCCTCCGTGCAGCGTGTGACCGCGTTTTCGCGAAACTCAAGACGCAGAACGACCCGCTTCTGAACATTGCACGACGACTGGAAGAGTTGGCACTTTCCGACTCGTATTTCATCGACCGAAAACTGTACCCGAATGTGGACTTTTACAGTGGTCTATTACTCCGCTCGATGGGGATTCCGACGAATATGTTTACTGTTATGTTCGCGATGGGACGTCTGCCGGGCTGGATTGCGCAGTGGAAGGAACAGCATGACGCGCAGGGACGGATTATTCGTCCGCGACAGATTTACGTCGGAAATAATGAGACGGATTATACGCCGGAAAATATGCGCTAAAAAGAAAAGAGAAAAGAGAAAAGAATAACACACATCAAAAAGCAAGCAATCGAAGATTGCGATTAAAAGGTTTTTTGAAAGGGAGTGTGAGGGGAAACAATTTTGCAAAAATGTTTCCCACTCACCAGCGTTACGACATTACGGGTAGCCCGTTCCTCCCGACAGGGTGAAAGCGGGCGTAATGTGTTTAGAGAATAAACGCTTTACGCCTTAAATTCCATTTTCCTCCTTTTTTCCATCCCTTTCCCCATTCCCACTCACCCACCTAAAATCAGAAAGGTCTCACCATGAAAAACGACTTCCGAATTCAATTTCTTGGACACAACGCGTGGTTACTGACGGTCGGCGCATTCCGTGTATTGATTGACCCATTTCTTACCGGGAATCCGGTGGCAGCAACAGTGGCTGAAAAGGTTGACGCGGATTACATTCTTGTCTCGCATGGACACGGCGACCATTTCGGCGACACGCTCAAAATCGCTAAACGGACGGGTGCTGTTGTCGTCGCGATTGCGGAAATTGCCGGTTACGTTACAAGTCACGGTTACGAAAATACCGTTGCGATGAACATCGGCGGGACGGTCGCGCTTCCTTTCGGGCGATTGAAAATGGTTCAGGCGATTCACTCCTCCACCCTGCCCGACGGTACTCCGGGAGGGAATTCCGCAGGTTTTCTTCTGACGCTCGCAGACGGAAAAACGCTTTATTTCGCGTGTGATACGGCTCTTTACGGTGACATGATACTTCTGAAAAAACCGTCTCCCGTAGATTACGCATTCCTCCCAATCGGCGACCTATTCACGATGGGACCGGACGACGCGCTCGAGGCGGTGAAGCTGATTCAGTCGCGTTTTGTCGTTCCATGTCATTATAACACGTGGAAAGTCATCGCCCAAGACCCGTTAGCATGGAAAACGCGCGTTGAAGCGGAAACAGACACCGAGGTGATTATCCTCCAGAGCGGTGAGATAATTGAATAATGTTATAGATAATACAGGTTCTCTCTAAATATTAAAAATCTGCATTATCTGTGCCAAATTTTGGCTAAATTGCGAATAATATTCCCCTTTGTTCCATTAAGAGATTTAAGAGGTTCCCTATGAATAAAATCTATTACGGTTTTACGACCGTTTTCATCGCGCTTTTCGTCGTAATTTTTCTTCTGTCAGCCAGTTTTTCCGCAAAATTATCCGCGGAGGACAGGCTCTTTCCATTTTCGGTCGGTGCGGAATCTCTCGGTCGGCTTTGGTTACCGCCGGGTGAGTTCAGCGAGGCGGGGAAAAACGGACAAATTCGCGTTCAGGGCGACATTTTCGTCGATGAAACTGGGAAACAGGTCCGTTTTTGGGGGACGAATCTTTCTTTTGACTCGAATTTCCCGGAAAAAGCCGACGCGGAGCGTTTTGCGCGACGGTTGCGGACTTTCGGGATTAACTGTATCCGTCTTCATTTCGTCGATACGAGAATCTGGGGAAAATACGAAAAAGAATTCGGTCACCGACGCATGGATGAGGAACAGCTCGACCGGCTCGACTGGTTCATTTTCCAGCTGAAACGGTGTGGTATTTATGTGAACATTAATCTTCACGTCGGACGCACGCTCGACATGCGGGACGGCAATTTTCCGGAAGCGGAGCGACTACCGAATATGCAGAAGGGCGTGGATAATTTCATGCCGGAAATGATTGAGTTACAGAAGGAATATGCGCGAAACCTGCTCACACACGTGAATCCATACACGAAAATGGCGTACACGGAAGACCCGTGCGTAGCGTTTATCGAAATTAACAACGAAAATTCCGCTGTCTGCGAGTGGTGGAATATGCGTAATTTACCGAACTTTTATCGTGCGGAGCTGGAAAAACGGTGGAACGCGTGGCTCAAGAAACGGTATTCCTCCACGGAGGAGCTTCAGACGGCGTGGAGTGGTTTTAATGAGCCGATGGGGGCGGAAATGATTCCAGACGGGAGTTTCACCAGCGCGAAAACGTTTCAGGAATCACCGTGGAAACTGGAAACCGACGCACGTTCAGCGGGAACGGTCGAGTGTGATGAAAAGTCGCAGACGCTCCGGATTCACGCCACGAAACCGGCACCGAACAACTGGAATCCGCAGTTTTACCTGTATCGCGGAAAAGTCGAGGAAGGAAAACCGTACGTGGTGAAGTTTCGGATTCGGTCGAGCGTTCCGAAGCGGATAACGTTCTATTTTATGGAAAATCACGACCCGTGGCGGTACATTTCTCGGTATGTGGAAGTAGAAAAGGAGTGGAAGGAAATCGAAATGCTCCTTCAGCCGGAATTTTCAGACGATAATGTACGGTTCGGCTTCGCGCAACTGGCGGGAGAAGTGGAAGTTGATGATTTCAGCGTCCGACGGGGCGGGTTTATGGGATTGACGGAGGGTGAATCTCTCGAAAATGGGACTATTCGCGCGGTTTTCACGACGACGGGGACGGCAACTTATAAGCAGAAATGTGATTTTCACCGTTTTTTGATGGATTTAGAGGGAGACTATTGGCGTGAAATGTACTCGTACGTGCGAGATGAACTGCACGCGCACGCTCCGATAACCGGCACACAGATACGTTATGGTTCCGCGTACGCGCAGGCGGAAATGGATTTCTGTGACATTCATAATTACTGGTGCCACCCATACTGGCCGAATCGGGAGTGGGATTATAACGACTGGGTCGTGCAGAATGACAGTTTCGTCAACTCGTTGCCGTGGAAACAGTTCACACCGTCGCTCGCGCCACTGAGAATCATCGGAAAACCATACACGTTGAGTGAATTTAACCAGCCGAATCCGAATTTTTATGCGGCAGAAGCGTTTCCGATTACAGCGTGTGTGGGGGCATTTCAGAACTGGAGCGCGATTTATTCTTACTGCTGGTCGCATACGAATAAGCACGAGCACACAAATCTTTTCTTTGATTTATGTTGCAATTCTCAGCATCTGGTACATCACCCAGCGTGTGTAAATCTTTTCGTACGTGGAGACGTTCAGCGCGTCGATTCCCTGCCGACGCCGCCGGTGGAAATTACGGAAATGTCGCGCGAACTGGAGCAGGAAGTCACGCTTCACAGCATGGGTTGGTATCACCGCGACTACACGCGCCTCGGTCAGTCTTTCGGATCGGCACTCACTTCTTACTGTGGAATTCGTCTTCCAGACCTGAAACTCCCGCACGCGCTGACGGATTCCGTTACCGCTCTAAATTCCGCACCGGACTGGGTTTACGACCCGAAAGTGCACCGTGTGGGATACGTAAAAACGCTTGAATCACCGACGCAGGAGCTTTTCTGGAATGGAGAGAAACCGGAAAAAGCGTATTTCATGGCGGACACGGAGCGTACGAAAATCTTCACCGGCTTTATCGACGGACGAACTTTCCGTTTTAAGGATGGAACTATCCTAGAACCGGGCGAGACGCTCCTCGATTGGGCGACGATTTCGTTAACGGAAGTGGATTCTTCTACGGAAAAGGCTAAAAATTCCGAGAAAAACAGTGAAAAAAGTGGTGAGAAAAACGGCATTAAAAAGGAGGTCTCGCGCTGGCTTCTGTCGGCGACTGGGCTGGCGAAATACACGGGTGAAACGTTCCGTCCTTACGATGAACCGGAGCGGGAAAATGTGACAGAATACCGTGAATTAGAAGGGAAAAGGCTCTTCTCGCCGAAACGTGGAAAGGCTCCGCAACGCTGTGAGGGAATCCCGTTCCGCCTTGTTCTCCCGATTCCCGCTGGCGCAACGGTTTCCGTTTATCCTCTCGATGGAAATGCCATCCGAATGACGGAAAATACGGAAAATGAAGAAAATACAGAAAACAAAAAAAATGTAACTGTTCAGCGTCTTTCTGAAATGGAAGTGGAAATCCGTGTTTCAGGAAAATCTGAGACGCTGTGGTATGAAATTGAAATTGAAAATTTGTAGTAAAAGAATCACCCACCTTTTAGGAGAAATATTATGAGAAAAACAACAACGATTTTCGTAGCGGTTTTCTCTCTAGCGGTCATGTGTGGCGGAGCGGTTCAGAATGTGTATTCGGAAGAAATGACGCGCGAGTGTCCTGTTTTTCCGACTCCGCGGACCGTCCGGGACACCGGGAAGACGTGGAACGTCGCGCCGGATAAGATTCAGGTTATTCTGCCGGAAATTAGGGCAGATTATGCGGATAATGCTGATGATGAGGCGAAGACGGCAGATAAAAAAACGGAACGGACACGGGCGCAGGTTCAGTATGCGGGCGAAATGCTGACGCAGACGGTTAAAAATCGTT
>JAUNAI010000116.1 GCA_030527705.1 Planctomycetia bacterium
GTCTTTCTTCACGTGTTCGTGTCTTTTTCATCGGAGTATTCCTTCCTTGAAATATCAGTTTTTTAAGTCACACAGAATCCCATTCTGTACATAGACCGACCAGTATACAGTCGGTTAGTGAACTTTTCGGTTGTAGGTGTTGTAGAGTTTAAATGTTTTATGACTAATGTAAGAAATTTTAGCAAAAATCTAAATGTGACAGACAATTTTTAAATTTTTTAAAATTTATTCAGGAAGAAGTTTGCGTAACCGGTACAGTTTGCGCTGTTCTCATGTGGCGGGTATAAAAAAACGGAGAAGTCGGTTAAACTCCTCCGTTACGGATAATGATTTTCTATGGTAAAATAGAACGTGGCTTATTTCGCAAGTAATTTACGCAGGACCGTCTGTAAAATACCACCGTTACGGTAATACTCAATTTCCACCGGCGTATCAATTCGGACCGTCGTGTCGAACGCGATTTCCGCGCCGTCCGCGTTCTTTGCCGTCACGCGAATCGTCTGTCCCGGCAGGAGCGTCTTCATGTCGAACGGAATCTCGAAAACTTCCTCGCCCGTCAGCCCCAGCGATTTCCACGTCTCGCCATTCTGGAACTGAAGCGGTAAAACGCCCATTCCGACGAGGTTACTGCGGTGAATCCGTTCATAACTCTGCGCAATCACCGCCCGGACGCCGAGCAGACACGCACCTTTTGCCGCCCAGTCGCGACTTGAGCCGGTTCCATATTCCGCGCCCGCCAGCACGACGAGCGGAACGCCAGCTTCACGGTATTTCACCGCCGCATCATAGACCGACATCTCTTCACCACCCGGGAAATAGCGCGTTACGCCACCCTCCGTGCCCGGTGCGAGAAGGTTACGCAGACGGATATTCGCGAACGTTCCGCGCGTCATCACACGGTCATTTCCACGTCGGGAACCGTAACTGTTGAACTCTTTCTGTTCCACGCCGTTTCCGAGGAGGAAGAGACCTGCCGGACTCTCCTTTTTAATCGCACCAGCCGGGGAAATGTGGTCCGTCGTAATCGAATCACCGAGAGCCAGCAGGACACGCGCCGAGCGAATCGAGTAATCCTTTTCCGCGTCGTAACTTGCCGTCATTTCCGTCATAAATGGCGGTTCCTGAACGTACGTGCTCTTCAAGTCCCACGGGAAAAGGTCCGAATTTCCAGCCGGAATCGCGTTCCACTGCTTCATTCCCTCATCCGTCGTGTTCGGGTCACACTCGAAAACGCTCGAATACCGCGTCGCAAACATTTCCGGCAGAACGGAGGCTTTTTCCGCTTCCGCAATTTCTTCATTCGTCGGGAAAATGTCACGGAGATAAACCGGCTTGCCGTCCGCGTCGGTTCCAAGAGCGTCATTCTCGAAATCGAAATCGACCGTTCCAGCCAGCGCGTAAGCGACGACCAACGGCGGACTCGCCAGATAATTCGCCTTCACGAGCGGATTCACACGCCCCTCAAAATTCCGGTTTCCGCTCACGACCGCCGCCGCAACCAGTTCGTTGTCCGTAATCGCTTTTCCGACGTTCTCGATGACCTGACCACTGTTTCCGATACAGGTTAAACAACCATAACCAACCGTCTGGAAACCGAGCTGGTCGAGCGACGCACTCAGACCCGCCTTGTCGAGATAATCCGTCACCACGCGACTTCCCGGTGCCAGCGACGTTTTCACCCACGGTTTCGATTTCAGTCCCTTTTCCACCGCGTGTTTTGCTAGAAGTCCAGCAGCGAGCATGACGCCCGGATTACTCGTGTTCGTGCAGGAGGTGATGGACGCGATAACGACGGCTCCGTGACCGATTTCGCTCTGCGTTCCGTCCGCGTTGGCGACCGTACCCGTCCGTTTTGCGGCGACACTATCCAGCGCGAATCCCCGTTTATCGACCGGCGCGGCGAGAGAATCTGCGAATTTTCTCTTCATTTCCGACAGTAAAACGCGGTCCTGCGGACGTTTCGGTCCCGCGAGACATGGTTCCACCGTCGAGAGATCCAGCTTCAGAACTTTCGTATATTCCGGCGTCGGAGCGTCGGACGTACGGAAGAGTTTCTGCGCTTTCGTGTAATTTTCGACCAGCGCCACTTCCGCGTCGGTACGTCCCGTCTGACGGAGATAATCGATCGTTTGCGCGTCCACCGGGAAAAAGCCCATCGTCGCGCCGTATTCCGGACCCATATTCGCGATCGTCGCACGGTCGGCAAGTTTCATCGTCGGAACGCCGTCGCCGAAGTATTCCACGAATTTTCCCACGACGCCCTCTTTTCGGAGCATTTCGGTAATCGTCAGTACCAAATCCGTTGCCGTTACGCCAGGTTTCAGCTGTCCGGTAAGTTCTACACCAATCACGTCCGGGAGTAACATGTAAAGCGGTTGACCGAGCATGACCGCCTCCGCCTCGATACCGCCGACGCCCCAACCGAGAACGCCGAGACCGTTAATCATGACCGTGTGGCTGTCCGTTCCGACGAGTGTGTCCGGGAACGCTACATTTTCGCCATTTTCGTCCTTCTGCAGGAATACGCACTTCGCGAGATATTCCAGGTTAATCTGGTGAATAATCCCCATGCTCGGCGGGACGGCACGGAAATTGTCCAGCGTGTTCTGCGCCCAACGGAGAAGCGCGTAACGCTCGCTGTTCCGGTGAAATTCCAGTTCCAGATTCTTCGCAAACGCGTCACAACTTCCGAAATAGTCGGTCTGCACCGAGTGGTCAATCACGAGATCGACGGGAACCAGCGGGTTAATCTTTTTCGTGTCACCGCCCAGACGCTCCATCGCGCTACGCATCGCCGCCAAGTCTACGACACACGGAACACCGGTGAAATCCTGCAGAATTACGCGCGCAGGCTTAAATGGAATCTCCATCCGCTCGCCGTTCGGCGTCCAATTCGCGATGTTCCGAATATCTTTCTCACAGACCTCAAAATCGTCGCAATTTCTCAGAGCCGACTCGAGCAGAATACGAATCGAGTAGGGCAATTTATCTAGATTCGTAATTGAATCGAGTGCCGAAAGCCGATATAACACCGCCGGTCCGCTACCGGTTTCAAAAGAAGTCCGCGCCTGAAACGGATCCATTTTCGGATGATTTTCCATGAGTTTCTCCATTCACCAAGAAATATTGACGTAAAACGATACGGTTCATTCCATATTTTCACGATAAACTAATCGTTCCTTACCATTTTAACACATTTTCAGAAAATTTCCAGACGTACCACCATAAAAAAAGACGGAATTTCCGATAAAACCGTAATTTTACCGGAAATTCCGACATGAAATGTATTTTGAATGTAATTTTCGTCTTATGGAAATAGGCTTTTATTCTTTTATTCTTTCGTCACAGTTTCTTTAATGACGTCTTTTTTCGCCTCTTCCGGACTTTTCACAGTTCCTTCAAGATAATTTTCGATGGACGCACGCGCCTGAATTTCATCGAAAACTTCTGCGACGGCCATCTGCATTTTCTTGAACTCGATATCCTTTTTAATTAGGTCTTTCGCCTCGTCGAATGTAACTCCAATCGGCTCAGTATAACCCGTGCAGAGGAGAATGATGCAGAGATTTTCGACCTGAATGATTCCGGAAAGTTCTCCTTCTTTCAGCGCGAACGCAGCTTCTTCCAGTTCCGGCTGGCCACTGAATTTACTAATCGGGGGAACTTCACCGCCATTTTCACGACTGGTCGCTTCCGTGGAATAACGACGTGCCAAGTCGGCGAACGCTTCTTCCGTTCCTGCCTCACGCGCTTCGGCCCAGACACGCTGAGCGGTACGCATGTCATTCAGAACGATTGCGCGACAACGGACTTTTTTACCGTAGTTGGCTTCATAACCGTTCTGCAGGTCTTTTTCTGTGATTTCATAACGTCCGGCGGCGAGTTTTTCCAACGCGACGGCTGGCCAAATTGCGTCGCGGATATAACGTTCTTCCGTCACGCCATATCTCTGCGTTACAGCTTTAAGCCAGCCTTGAACGTCCGGTTTTCCATCTTTCGTCGCTGGGAAACTCATCTGCGCTTCTTCCGCCATTTTCGCGTCTAAATCAGCCTGCGTCACGTCGAGCTTGCGCTTCTTGATTTCCTGCTCAATTAACGTGCGATTAATTACGCCCGTCAGCGTTAATTTTCCGTACTGAGAGAGACATTCATTACTGAGAACCGCCATGCTGATGACTTTTCCGTCTACATCCGCTGCGACACCAGGACGACGGTCCATTTTAGCCTTGTCGCCGTAAACGATTTCGATTTTCGCTTTCTCGAAAAGCTGTTTAATGTACTGCTGTCCGTCGTCACGCTGTTTCCGCTGTTTCACGATCGCTTCCAACTCACCGCGTACTTCTTTCATCTCGACAATTGCCGGAATGTGTTCTTCACATAAGAGAAGAATGTACTGTTCCGCAAGCGGAATCGGCTGGCTTAATTCTCCGACTTTCATTGCGAAAATGACCTTCTCGATACTCTCGTCATTCGTGTGACGGCGAAGCGGCGGGACGGCACCACCCAGAGCAGCAGTGTAACTGTCCGTAGAATGTTTCTGAGCCAGCGTCGCGAACGTTTTCGGGTCTTTCTCAATTTCCGCGCGGATTTTTTCGGCTTCTTCTTTCGTTTTCACAGAAAGCATCCGGACTTTCACCGCTGGACCATACGTACGGTCATACTCGACCTGAAGTTCTTCTTCTGTCGCAGCAGCCGCATTCCCCGTCAGTTTTCGGACGGCGAGTGTCGGGCGTACGTGTTCGTCGATGTACATCTTCGGGGAGATTCCGCGTTCTTCCTCAATCAATTTCAGATACTGTTCTTTCGGAATAGAGAATTTCTTGGCCGTCGTTTCGATTTCTGCGATGATTTCTTCGTCCGTAACTTCCACGCCTGCAGCTGCGCACGCATTCTCAATTACGAAACGGTTTACGAGCGAGACAAGAACCTGATTCCCATAATCTTCCAGACATGCGTCAACTACTTTTTGACGGCTGATTTCCTCATTATTTACGTTCGCGAGAACCTGCAGAACTGTACGTGCGCCGGAATTCGGAAGTGTCGCGGTCGGTTTCGCGGCTGTCGCGGTCGGTTTCGCACTGGTTGCTTTCGGTGTGGCATCCTGAGCCAGAAGAAGTCCAGAAACTGCGAAACTGCATACGACACCGGTTAGAATCCGGGTTTTCCAAAAATTAATTTTCTGAAACATGATCTTCATCTCCTGATATTTTTGGGGAATTTTTCCTTTTTCTTTAAATTTTTTGTGTTTTTAACTATTAATTAAGAGCGTACCGATAAAAAGTACGTCGGATTAGTGGGACTATAACCGATTTTTCGGAAAAGCGCAAGAGGAATTTTGAAAACTACGAAAAATATTGCGGGGTCCTTCTTTTCAAAAGTGGATTTATGGTATATAATAGATGTTGCATATTTGTTTTCATCATGCGTGGCGAAACGCTCGCCGTCCGCACGGTGTTTTATTTATATTGGGGCTGAGACTATGGGAATTCGTTTTTATTGTCCGAACGGCCATAAATTAAATGTTAAGGAATTTCAGGCAGGGCAACGGGGAATTTGTCCGAAATGTCACGCGAAATTTGATATTCCTTTTGAAAGTACGCGTCCGGCAGGGTCGAAAGATCTTCCGATTGCCCGTGAGTGGGAAGAACGTGCACGCCGTGAGGGACTGTATCCGTTCACGAAAAAAGAGGGTGTGGAAATTACGGATATTAATCTGAATGCCGTTTCTGCAGACATGAATACGGTTCCCGGTTTTGACGCGTTCGCTTCGGGAAAATCTGCGATTATTTCGACCGCCACGCCAGAAGATATGGCGCCACGACAGACGCAGAGTAATGCTCAGAATCCATTTTTTGGCCTTCAGGAACAGTCTGTGCCTCAGACGGCTACGCCACAGCCTGCCATGCCGCCGATTCAGCAGGCTCCGCGACTTCCCGACCCGTTCGAGGGCGCGCCGGATCTTGTTTGGTATGTGCGTCCGACTTCTGGTGAGCAACTGGGACCGATTGACCAGGAGATTATGCGTCGGTGGCTGAGTGAAAACCGGATTGCGGCGGATACGCTTGTCTGGAAAGAAGGGTGGCCTGACTGGAAAACTGCGTCGGACGTGTTCGAGTCGCTCGCAAGTCAGAAAAATATTTTTGGATTTTAGGAAAAATATTTGACGGAACGTGACGGAAAGTAACGGAACGTGACAGAAAGTGACGGAAAGACGGAAAATAACGGAAAGTAATTGAGAATCGATGACAAATGATCAGATAATCACGCAATTTCTCTCACGTACGCGCTTTCCGTCGCCAGAAACGGCAGATTCTGATGGATTGGTCGCGGTCGGGGGTGAGTTGGGTCCTGCATGGCTCGTGGATGCGTATCTTCATGGTATTTTTCCGTGGCCAATGACTGACCCGGAGGTGCCTATGCTCTGGTTCAGTCCGGAAGAGCGTGCGTTGATCGAGCCGCCGATGTTCCATATTTCGCGTCGACTACGGCAGACGTTACGGAGCGGGAAATTTCGTGTCACGATGGATACTGCGTTCCGTGAGGTGATTCAGAATTGCGCGTCCGTGTTCCGACCGGACGAGGATGGAACGTGGATTCTGCCGGAAATTATTGAGGCGTACTGTCATTTTCACGAGTTGGGTTTCGCACATTCGGTGGAGGTCTGGAACGGTGACCGTCTCGTGGGTGGGCTTTACGGTGAGTCTTTCGGCAGTTATTTTGCGGGCGAGTCGATGTTCCATTATGAAACGGACGCTTCTAAAGTTGCGCTTGCGTGGCTGATTCGGCATCTACAGACGCTCCGATTTACGCTGATTGACGTTCAGGTCGCGAACTCTCATACGGAACAGTTTAATCTGAATATTGTTCCACGTTCTGAATTTCTCCGCCGTCTTGTCCCGGCTGTCTGTGACATGCGGACCGCATTCAGTCCGGTAATTACGTGGAAAAAGGAAGATTTTTAGAATTATTAAAAATACGTCTTCAGCGGTTCCGTTTCATCTTCACACGCCCATACGATTTCCAGTTCCGGTAATGCAGTGTACAGAATCTCCGCCAGTTGGTTACATGCGTACTTTTCTCCTGCGAAATGTGTCATGAGAACCAGTCCGATTCCGCGTGCTTTCGCCTCAAGCATGGTGTGGAAATTCGTCTCGCCCGTTAGAAAAACGTCGCAGTCGAAACGGAGCGCGTGTTCTATGAATTCACCTGCTGCGCCACAGCCGATACCGACTTTTTTCACTGTCCGTGTTTCGTCGCCGACGTACTGTACATACGGTAATTTCAGGAGTATTTTCACTTTTTCGAGGAACTCTACAAGCGAGCAGGGCACGTCATAAATCCCCATTCGGCCAGTTCCGCCTCCCACTTCCGGATTCGGCACGAATGGCACGATTTCACGTAAATCCAACGCCTCGGCAAGTTGCTGATTTATTCCGTTTTCCGCGGCAGAATCGAAAGATGTGTGCGGACAGTAAAGCGCGATGTCTTTCTGAATCAACTTTCGTAACAGTTTCCCCGTTGTTGTGGAATTCGTCAGCTCCTTTACCGCCCGAAATGGCATAGGATGGTGCGACACAATCATGTCCGCTCCGCATTCTACCGCTTCCTGAACCGTTTCCGGCGTGACGGTTAGGCACGTCATCACGCGTGTACATGAACTTTCCCGGTCACCGACCAGTAATCCGGTATTATCCCACGATTCCGCCAACGCACGCGGCGCGAACTGCTCCATAAATCGACATACGTCTTGAACTTTCATGATTGATTAACTCCATAAAACTCCATTTATTTCGGCTTTCCGTAACGTATCACGAGCGTCGACTGGTCTTTTCCCGGAAGTGTCACGTGACGACAGAAGTAATTTCGTACCTGAGTCGCCATCAGTTGTGCTGTCGGATTCAATTCACAGCTGAGTAATCGGCCGATTTCCTGATTTACCGCATGTTCCCGAGCTTTTTCCAGTTCCGATAAATAGGGACGATACTCACCAGTCCGTACATTCGGTACAGCACAGAGAAGGTCTTCCATTACCAGATCATGTAAAATTTGGATATTTTTCTGCTCCTCCGTTACGTGCTGATTTTCGTTTTCAGGCATATTCTGAATGTCAGCATCCGAATTTTCACTTGAAGCCACTCTTAAATTTTTACGTGAACTCACACTCGCACTTGAAGCTGTGCTAGAACCGATACCTGTACTAGAACGGACACCCATACCAGCCCCTGTCTGCATGCTCGCACTTGAACCCGTACTTGGTCCTGTAGCGGTACTAGCTCCCGTATTGGAACTCATGCTTGAACCCGTACTCGGATTTCCACTTGAGTTCATGTAGGAATTCACGTGTGAATTTATTTTTAGAACAGGTGTCAGGATTTCGTTTAAAGTCTCTTCATCGTACTGTGATTCCAGACGATTTTTCGGCTTCCAGTAAGGACGTAGTCCATCGTTAAACACGACTAACGCCTGATTTGGCCGGAGGTAGAGACTGTCCTCGAAACAGTGAAATTGTGTGCTTCCACCTAAAAAATATTGGCTGTCGCTCTGATTTAATGAAATCGTATCGTATAACCCTTTATCGAAAATCTTTACACCCCGTAAAGTCCCCGCATTGGCGAAATGGACAGCCAGAAACGGACCTTCTACGTTTAGAATGCCGCAAAAAAGGGAGATGCGCGCACTTCCCGCGAATTGGTGCCAGAGCGTATGGTGTGTTTCTGACATGATTTCCGTGACTGAAACGCTATGTCGAGCATGAGCACGAATCGCAGTCCGTACCGACCCTGCGATAATCGCTCCTTGAAGTCCAGAAATTCCGACACTTCCCAGTGTCACGAGCGTCTGACCATTCGGGAGTTTTATCCAGTCATAAAAATCGCCACTTACCGCCTCTTCTTTAAGTGAATTGGACGACTGTCGTAGACTCTGAGCTTCCTGATTCTGGTAGTTTTCTCCTTTTTCAGAAGCTGCTTGATATCCGCTATTTCGTTCATTCCGTATATTTTCACTTATGGAATATGGATTTCTCACCATCCGCGCTGCTCGCACACTGCCTGCCAGATCGAAGTTGTCCTGCTGTGGAATCTGGATTGGATTCTGGATTTTCTGAAGATTCGCCGCCTCTTTAATTTCGCTGTGGTACTCCATCGCTCGGCCATGACGACGCAAAAATGCTTCCCGTTCCAGCATCGTGGCTAATAATTCCGTCGCAATTTCCGCTAACTGTGCTGCAGACTCTCGCAAACGATTTTTAGAAGAGAGGAACCATATACTTCCGAAACAGGTACCATTCGCTTCTAGCGGACAGCAGATTCCAGATGGAAATCCTTCCGGAATCATGTGAGCATAATCCGGTGAGCTCGTTTTGGAATCCAGATCGAAAACGGATTTAGCATGAAACGCACGCCAATCCGCATGAGCCTCATCGAGCGTACGAATTTCATGCGTCAGTGAATCAAGAGATAGACCGCAACTTGCGCGTAACTTAAACGTCTGTTTTTTCGCGTCGAACAGGTAAATCCCAATCGCATCCATGTGCAACGCTTTACAGATATAATCCAGAAGCTGGCTGAATCGCCCTGCGAATTCTGCGTTCTGTAACGGTGTGCAATTTTCTAGCGGTAACGAATTGACCGTCCCGTCAATTTCCAGTAACCACAGATGTACCCGCATGCACTGCATTTCAGCGATAAAATCACGAATAGCTCCCGCACATCGGTATGCCTCACGGAATGAAATCTCACGTATCGGGTAGAGTTCCGGCGTAATTTCAAAATGAAAATTTGGCGTAGAACTTCCATAAAATGGCGATTTCGAGGGATTTTTACGTATTTTAGGTTCTGAATTCCGGAAAAGGTGCAAGAACCCAATCGGTGAATTCAGAAAGTCTAATGATTTACAACGCTCGTCGGTCGACTGCATGAAAATCTCATCCAGTCCCGGTCCTGGCAGATTCAGTAATGTATGAAATTCCGACTTAATATCAATCGGAATCCATACATTCTCTTCTGAGGCAATTTCCTCTAAAATCTGGGGTGAAAGTTTCGTCGGTAGACTCGTACAACCACACTTTTCCGTCAGTGAAACCGGTTTTCCCTCTGCATCCCGATTCCGCAGAAAATATGGCGCACTATCCGCGCAATGATACGTTAACTGCCACCCCGTCGCTTCCGTAAAGTGCCTCAAAACCGACGGTAAACTGCCGATGCAGTGTAATTCATGAAGGAATGAACTTCCCTCATTTTCTGCCGGTCCCGGTAATGACGGTGATGAAAAATGATTACAAAATTCCACAGGTTATCCTCATGACACGGTTAACTGTTTTTCCTAACCTGAATATCGGATGTATCTTGCCCATTTTCTAGAAATTTCAGATAAAATCACAATAGACACAATACATGAAAGAAACCGAGTGTAACAGTTGTAACGACACAAGAATAAGAGTATATAAATTTTATAAAACTCATAATTTAGGAGGCATTATGGAATTTTTAATTAATCAGCGCATATTTAAGTACACGCTGATTAATTGAGAGTGCAGACGTCTCATCTGCAATCATGGGAAAAATAGTAATTTTTAAAGAATGAATCCTTCCCAAATTACATGATTTATTAAAATTGGGTCTAAAAACACTTCGTATTTTCTGCGAACGAGACGTCCACGCTCACGAATGCGACTTATTCAGTTGTCACTTATCCAACGACCGCCAGAATTTCCGACTCGTTCAGAATCAGATATTCTTCACCGTTGAGGGTAATTTTGCAACCAAAATATTTATCGAAAATTACCTTGTCACCTTCACAGACCTGAAGAGGTGCGTGCGTCCCATCAGGAAGCAACTTGCCGTCGCCTACCGCCAGAACCTTTCCCTGCGATGGTTTCTCACTCGCGGACTCCGGAAGCGCAATTCCTCCGGCCGTAACCGTTTCAGCATCCATCTGACGGACGATAACTTTTTCTCCAAGCGGAACCAGTTTCATTCTTCATTTCTCCACAAAAAATAACGTGACTAAATCTTTACTCCTATTTTCGCATGAAATTCACAAAAAGGCAAGTACCCACCCCCTCTTTTTTGAAAATAATTCCACTATTCTTGTCGGTCGTGCCACCTGCGCAGTTTATAACAGCAGACAGAGAGAAATTTAATCCCATTTTCGAATAAAAATAGGGAAATTGAGCGAAAGATACCGATTTTTGCTATTTCTCTGTTTCTAATGATGATTTATTCTGCGTAGGCTTTGCCACTTCTGTCGGCGTCGCCCAAATTTCCTCAGTCTCGTCTGAAACCGTCACGCCGCGTTCACGCAGGAGGGTCGTAAGGTAATCAATTTTCGTTTCCAAGTTATCCATTTTCTTAATTAGGTCGTCATTATTATCACTGACCATCGCGTCGACAATAATTGAGTTGATGAACGACATTCCAATAATTCCGCCTGTAAAAAGGAGGACTGTAAAGTAAATTTTCGTGAGTGCCCCCCAAAAACCGACCTCACACGCCGCCGCAACGTTATTAGGAATTTCGTAC
>JAUNAI010000007.1:0-17960 GCA_030527705.1 Planctomycetia bacterium
ATGTGAGTTTCAATGAAAGTTTAAATGAGAACTTAAAAATAGAGCTTAAATAGGAACTTAAAATAATACTTGAAATGTAAAGAGTATGGAAAATAAAAAATTAGAAATACTCTAAGAACGAGAAAAATCGAAGAATCTCCTCCTCTCTGTAGCATAAGTAGGGAGGGGGAGTGAGGAAGAAAAAGGAAGCGGGGGAATTTTCCCCAGAAGAATTGGAAATTTTTAGAAAAAATTTTGCATGTCTGTTTTTTATAGAAATGCCGTAAAAATGAAGGTTTTTGATTTCTTGAAACAATTTCTAGTGTGGAAATTTTAAGAATTTTACCAAAAAGTTTTTATATCCCCCTTTACTTTTTAAAGAAAATATGGCATACTGGAATTATTGACAGGAGAAACGATGAGAAATCGTTGAAAATGCCGAGAGAAATCGAAGTAAACATGTTTTAACTGGTGCGACCTATAAAAATGTTAAATTGGAGTCAATCGGTTCTTGTCAGTCGATAGCGAGTAAAATTTTTAGAAATTTTGAAAAAAAAGAAGAGAAGATTGCTCGCACTCGACGATAAAAACAATAGACAGACAGCGCGGTAAAAAGGCGCGAAATCCGTTTTCCAGAAATGTCCGTTTGCGCGGGAAATCGGTTTTGGGAAGATGTTTTCCCCACGGTTTCCGAGTGTTTTCTGTAGCACGTCCAACGCCCAATCGGAGAACAGCCACTACGCTGTGGCACGGAAGTTCGGCAGAAATTTCGGTCTTTATTTATCGTACATTCCGTGGTTTTGAGCCATACTGACCGTTTTTGGAGTAAACTTTCATATCTTTTGAGCTAGGGAAACCGGCAATTTTTTATTTGACTCCCTATGAAGAATAAAACGGCGTGAAAATTTCACGAAAGGTATGGCCGTTGCGGGAAGATGAAAGGCTTCCTGATGATTGACGGTGTTTGTGATTTGGTTGGTTGGATTTTCCAACGGACATTAAAAGGAGGTTCCTCAAAAGTCCGTAGGTGAGTGACCGCAGGTTTTTGTGGTTTCCGTTTCGTGAAAGGAGAATTTCATGATGATCCACCGTATTCGATCTGGCCCTGAATTGCGGGGACACTGATTTTTTCAGCGTCCCGAAAGAATGGTTTTTTCCGTTTCTTTTACTCGCAGTACAGGAGATTTTCAGAAACCATACTACATAATTAACGTTCAAAACAGGCTAATTTGTTTGTTGGTAACAGAGCGGATGAGTACCGCGAAAAAAGTTAACTCTGTGTGACGTGCCTTTATCGTCCCAGCTTTTTGCAATTTCATTTCGGAATATAGTTCCTGCGTTGTAGGGCGGATATGAGTTCCGTGGCAGGTAACCACCGAATACTACGGGTTGTTAAGTTCCCTTGCAGGCTGTGACCTTAAATGCACGTCTTGATTTTTATAGAGACAGTAAAGAAATGCTGATTAAATAGGAGTTGAGGTTAAATACCAACAGAAGTTCCGTTCCGTTAAAGAACTTACTACCTGTAAGAATTTACGTTGGTAAATAGGAAACATTTTTATAAAATAGTTTTCCCTCACACCTACGAGAAGGACAAAATAACCATATCACCTCAGGCGGTTCTAACGCAAGTTGTTTTGTAACGCGTAAAGACGGCGAAGCAAAATTTCACATTGCGTTGGAATTAAAGATTTTCAAAAAAAACTTTTAACCACGACTGTGTCGCTTGTATTTTTCAGTATTTTTTTATAGAAGGACTTTTTCGGTTTAATTTCTAAAATTCGAGCGTAATATGAAAAAGAAAAAAGCATCCCCCCTGATTATTTCGGTTTCTGGACTTCGTGGTGAAGTGGGTTATGCGTTGTCACCGGACGTAGTTCAGTGTTACACTTTTGCTTATGCCAGTTTCTTAAGGCTTCAGAATCGGGATTCAGGTGGTGTTGAGGGAAAAACCATTCTGGTAGCGTCAGATGGACGTGAGAGTGGAAAATGGATCTCGGAAGAGGTAGAACTTGGTTTCCGGGCAGCCGGTATGAAGGTTCTGAATATAGGAGTGGCTGCGACGCCGACGCTGGGATTTTTGGTGAAATATCTTGGAGCGCTGGCTGGTGTCCAGATTACAGCAAGTCACAATCCGCATCCGTGGAATGGGATAAAGTTATTTAACGCGGAAGGTCGTGTCATTCCGGCCACGTCAGGAGAGCGGGTGAAACGATATTATAAGACGCTGAAAGAAGAAGAATTCACGCTCGACGCACATTTTGAGAAGGAAGAGGAAGACGCAGGGGAGGCAACGCCGGTGTTGCCGAAACCGGGAGAGTTGCAGAAGCCACACGTGGATGCGATTTTGAAGTTAGTGGACGTGAAGGCGATTAAAAAACGGAAATTCACGGTTCTTCTCGACTCGAATCACGGTTCTGGGAGCGTTTTGGCACCGGTTTTGATGAAGGCGCTGGGGTGTAAGCTGATTTTCACGAATAAGGGAGAAAAGCCGGACGGGAAGTTCGTACACACGCCGGAACCGACGGAGGAGAATCTGAAGGGAGTCTGCGAGTTAGTTACGGAAAATCAGGCGGATGTTGGTTTTTGTCAGGACCCGGACGCGGATCGGCTGGCGATTCTGGCGGAGGACGGAACCTATATCGGCGAGGAGTGTACGGTTGCATTGTGCGCGAAAAACCTCTTTTTAGCAGGAAAAAAAGGCGCGGTCGTCACGAATTGTTCGACGAGCCTGATGACGCGCGATTTGGCGACAGAATTCGGTTGTGAATACGCTTCCAGCCCGGTCGGCGAGGCGAATGTGGTGGATAAAATGCTGGAAATGAACGCGATTTTCGGCGGTGAGGGAAATGGCGGACCGATTCACCCGGCGGTCGGTTTCGTGCGCGACAGTTTCTTGGGAATGGCACTCATTCTGGACCTGATGGCGCGGACGGGCAAGACAGTGAGTGAGTTGGCATCTGAACTTCCGAAATACGCAATCGCGAAGACAAAAACGGATTTTGAGCGTGCGTTGCTCCCGGATTTTTACGAGATACTGAAGGGAAAATTCCAGGATGCCGAGCCGGATGAACAGGATGGACTGCGACTTTTTTGGGAGAAAAAGCGTATGTGGGTTCACGTCCGCCCGAGTAACACGGAACCGATAATCCGCGTCATCGCCGAAGCACCAACGCTTAAGGACGCGGAGAAAATCTGTAAAGGAATCGTGAAGCTGGCGAAAGGGTTTTAAGGTGTGTTTTCGGGAGCGTTTATGTTTATAATGCTCTCACGATAAACCTTTAATTCCAGTTCTCTCAAAAGAGGATAGGGTTCAGGGGATATTATTTTCTGTGAATATGATAGAGAAATTTGTTCATAATTTACGGACATTTCTTGCCCTGAACCTACCTCCTAAACCCTATCCCCTCAAGTAGAGTACAAAATTTTAAAATTCTCTGAATATTTCTTTTCCATTTTAAAATCCACTCTTGTAATAACGTAACAATTTTAGTATAATTCATAAAAATCGGTTTTTATCCATCTTCTGCCTCCAATTTTTACAGGAGAAATGTTATGAAAAGCCTGACGTGTGGGATTTTTTCGGGTGTGAGTGCATTTTCGGTGCTGTTTCTTTCATTCTTTTTCTTCCTGACTTCCGTTTCACTTGCGGAAGAGGCGGTAAAACAGGATTCTAAACAGGCGGAGACGCTCTACGACGCGGCGATAAAGGAGGAGAAAGCGGAAAATTACTCGCAGGCGGTCGAGCTTTGGCGACAGGCGGCGGAGTTGGGTCATGCGGAGGCGCAGAGAAAATTGGGTATCGCGTATCTTGACGGTCTCGGCATAGAAGTAGACGGCGACGAGGCAATAAAATGGCTCCAAAAAGCGGCGGATGCGGGGAATCTGCGTGCGTTGGGGAATCTTGGTTGTATGTTTATGGATGGTGAAATCGTCGAAAAAGACGCGGAGAAAGGACTCAAAATGCTCCGTGAGGCGGCTGAAAAAGGAGACATGACGGCGCAAGGTAATTTGGGAGCTTACTATTTTGAGGGAGAATATATCGAAATAAACGAAATCGAAGCGGTAAAATGGACCCGAAAAGCCGCCGAACAGGGGAATGAAGTTGCTGAATTTAATCTGAGCGTCGCCTACATTGAAGGTCTCGGCGTGGAAAAAGATTACGTGGAAGCGGCGAAGTGGCTCCGAAAAGCCGCCGAACAGGGGAATGAAGTTGCTGAATTTAATCTGAGCGTCGCCTACATTGAAGGTCTCGGCGTGGAAAAAGATTACGTGGAAGCGGCGAAGTGGCTCCGAAAAGCGGCGGAAAAGGGACTTGCCGACGCGCAACAGAATCTGGGCGTCACATACCTCTACGGTCACGGTGTGGAAAAAGACGAAACGGAGGCGGTGAAGTGGTTCCAGAAGGCGGCGGAACAGGGACAAGTCAACGCGCAGTATTATCTGGGATATGTTTATTTTCATGATCTCGGCGTGAAAAAAGACGAAATGGAGGCGGCGAAGTGGTTCCAGAAGGCGGCGGAACAGGGACAAGTCAACGCGCAGTATTATCTGGGATATGTTTATTTTAACGATCTCGGCGTGGAAAAAGACGACGCGGAAGCACTGAAATGGTACCAAAAAGCCGCTGACCAGGGACATATTGCCTCTATCTTGGCGGTGGGAGAGGCTTATCTTAAAGGTTTAGGCGGTGTGGAAAAAGACGAAACGGAGGCGGTAAAATGGTTCCGAAAAGCCGCCGAACTGGGACATCTTGACTCCATGACGACAGTTGGAGAGGCTTATTTTTATGGTCATGGCGTGGAAAAAGACGAAACGGAAGCGGTAAAATGGTTTCGGAAAGCCGCTGAGCAGGGAAACGCTTCCGCGCAGTGTAATTTGGGAATGACTTATTTTAATGGTTTAGGCGGCGTGGAAAAAGATGAAACGGAAGGAATAAAATGGTTCCGAAAAGCGGCGGAACAGGAACATGCTGAAGCGCAGTATGTTTTAGGCGTCATTTACCGGGAAGGTGCCGGAGTAGAAAAGGATGAAGCGGAAGCGGTAAAGTGGTTCCAAAAAGCGGCGGAAAATGGATACGTTGCCGAGCCGAAAACATTGGTTCCTTGCTGGGAGGACTTGGACACGGAAAAAAAAGACGAGCAAGCGGTGAAATGGATTCAAAATTTAGCGGAACTTGAAATCACGGAAGCGGAGTATATACTGGGAGTGTTTTACACGGTGGGAAGCGAGGGCGTCGAAAAAAATGGCGAGGAAGCGGTGAAATGGCTCCAGAAAGCGGCGAAAAAGGGATACTGCCCGGCACAAAATGCGCTGGGAAACATGTATTATTGGGGCATCGGCGTGGAAAAAGATTACGCGGAGGCGGCAAAATGGCATCAAAAAGCGGTGGAACAGAAGGACCCCAACTCGCAATACATCTTGGGACTGCTTTACCTATCCGGCTCTGGCGTTCCGAAAGACACAACTCTCGCCCTTGAGTGGATTCAGAAAGCCGCGAATCAGGGTAATATCCAAGCGAAAGAGTTTTTAGAATTCCGTGCGCAAGAAAAACGTCCAGAAGAGATGGAAAACGAGGAGTGATGTAAGTTGAAACGCTAAAATAAGGGGTGAGATGCTCTGCTTTCCGTCTCCCCCTAACACTTTCAGGAGTATTTTTTATGAAAAACACAAAAAATGAACAGATTTCGCGACCGGAAAAGAGCGGTTACGGGAATTACTTTCACTTCCGGAAGCGTGTTTTCTGTATTTATGTTTTTACGACCAGATTGCGGAAAAGTTGCGGAAGAAACTGGAGGCACGGACGATTTCTACAGAATCTTGCGAGAAAATTTCCGAGTGGCCCGGGACGATTTATTTTGGAAAAGACACCGTATTTGGTCTGCGAATTGCGATTACGAAAGAGCGAATTGAAAAGCACTGACGGAAATACTAGACGAAATTCTGACGGACGAAATCCTTCGATTATACTGCGACTTCAGCCTCCAAGACGCCACCCGCCGCCCCTACTTTATCGCAACCCCGCATGAGGAGGATTACCGTTTAGTGAAGACGGAAAATTAGCGCGTGAGTAGAAAGGCGAGGGACTTGAAAATTCTTTAAATTTTTTCTTGCCACTCCCTCTTGACGTAAAATAAATTCTAGTGTAAAATAAACAGTCTAAAATGTTTTTGTTTTAACTTTGTTTGTCATATTTTACCCATGACGAAAAAAATTTTCAAAAAACTTAATTCGCTGGCGACGGTCCGTACTGGTCTGGTATTGGCGAGGAAATCTACGGAAGATAAGACGCCGTACCGATACCGACTACTTACGTTACGGGCGGTCGAGGAAGGCGGTGTAATCAATGAAACTTTTCTGGAAAATTATTTTGCGACGGAGAAGTTAAACCAGGACTATGTGACTCAGGTCGGGGACATTATCGTGCGACTGACCATGCCGTATACGGCAGTGTTGATTGATGAGAGAACGGAAAAGCTCGTGTTTTCATCCAATTTCGCACTGATTCGGACACGGCGGGAGGAGCTTCTGCCGGAATTTCTGTTATGTGCATTGAATTCTCAGCACGCGCGGAAGCAGGTTTACCGAAACGCGATGCGGAATATTCTGGGAACGATTCAGGCGCAGTGTCTGTCGGAGCTGGAAATCGTACTTCCGCCGATTGAGGAACAGCGGAAAATTGCGAAGTTTAACGCTCTGGCGCAACGGGAAATTCAGCTTTTACGGCAATTAATAGCGGCAAAAGAGCAATTTCGTACACAGTTACTCGAAACGATGTATAACCAATTTAAGGATTAAGACAAAAGAGAAAGAGAGAGGTTAAAATGACGACGAGAAGTGAGATTCAAAACGTGCTGTGGGCGGCGTGCGACAGTTTCCGGGGGAAAATCGATAGTTCGCGGTATAAGGATTATATTTTGTCCATGTTGTTCGTGAAGTACATGAGCGACATTCATCGTGAGGAACTTGCGAAAAATATCGAGAAACATGGCGCAGGGACGGATCAATTTAACCGAGCGATGAAACGCGAGCGATTCAGGATGGACGAAGATTCGACGTTCGATTATCTATACGAAAACCGGGACGAGAAGCAGATTGGCGAGATGATTAATGCCGCTTTGCAGAAGATTGAAGAGAAAAACAGCGACAAGTTGCAGGGCGTTTTTCGGGCGATTGACTTTAATTCGCAGGTCGATTTTGGCGAATCGAAAGCGAAAAACGCGTTGTTGCGGAATCTTCTGGAAGATTTTCATCGGCTTGATTTACGTCCGAGCCAGTTAGACGATTCGGACATTATCGGGGACGCGTATGAGTACATGATTGCCAAATTTGCTGCCGACGCGGGCAAGAAGGGGGGAGAATTCTTCACACCCGCCAAGGTTTCTGCGCTGGTTGCGGAGTTGGTGGAGCCACAGGAGAATGACCGAATTTATGACCCGACATGTGGGAGCGGCGGACTGTTGCTGAAGGTGATGAGAGGATTGGAAAAATACTCCATTTACGGGCAGGAACTGAACGCGCAGACGTGGGCGTTGTGCGTGATGAACATGTTTTTGCACGAAATTAAACTCCAAAAAATCTGGCAGGGCGACACGCTTTCCGAGCCGAAAAACATCGACGAATATGGGAATTTGAAGACGTTCGACTGTGTGGTTGCGAATCCGCCGTTTAGTCTGGACAAGTGGGACAGCGGTTTCCTTTCGGGAGCCGGAACGGACGCGAAGGGGAAGCGGTTGGAGAAAATGTCGGCTGACCTTGACATATACGACCGTTTTACGTGGGGTGTTCCGCCGGCGTCGAAGGGGGATTACGCTTTTGTGTTGCACATGTTGAAGAGTTTGGACCCGAAAAAAGGGCGCATGGCGGTGGTGTTGCCGCATGGAGTGTTGTTCCGAGGCGCGAGCGAAGGGCGGATTCGGCAAGAGATTGTGAAACACAACCTATTGGACGCGGTCGTCGGACTTCCCGCCAACCTCTTCAGTGGCACCAGCATCCCGGCTTGCATCCTTGTTTTCCGTCAGAATCGGCAACGCAACGACGTTCTATTTATCGACGCGTCCGGCGAGGGAAACTATGAAAAGGACAAAAATCAGAATAAACTCCGCGACACGGACATTTCACGGATTATGGAGGCGTACCGATCGCGTCGAACGATTCCGCGCTACAGTTACTGCGCCACGTTGGAGGAGATTGCCGAAAATGATTACAATCTGAACATCCCCCGCTACGTGGACACGTACGAAGAAGCCCCTCTCATCGACCTCGACGCCGTAAAACGCAACATCTCCGCCCTCGAAGCGGAACTGACCGAGGCAAAAGCGAAAATGGAACGGTTTATGGAGGAATTAGGGTTGTAAGAAATCAGGAAGACGACGCATTTCGCACCGTAGAGGTAACAAAAAATATAACATTTTAGCCTAAAAGGTGTTATAAATTCCCCTCTTTTCAAGAGGGGTACCGCCGAAGGCGGGGGGGTGTTGGGAGGCGACGCGTCTCGCGTCGCTGAATTGCCAACCGTCAACCGCTTCCGAAACACCCCGTCAGGCTACGCCTGCCACCCCTCTTGAGAAGAGGGGAATTAAGCGACGCGAGACGCGTCGCCTCCCAAAAGCGTAACGTAATTAGTGACTCCAAAAGAATGTAAAGATGGTGATAAGTATGAAACCTGAAATCCAACAACGAATCGAGCAAATCAGGCGTGGGGAAGCGCCGGAGGGGTATAAGAAGACGAAAGTCGGGATTGTGCCGAAGGAGTGGAATGAGACAAGGTTGTCGACTTGTATTCAAGAGTATACAGAAAAGAATACCATTTCTAATCAGTATCCAATTCTAACATCAGCACGTAGAGGCTTGATGCTTCAGAAAGATTACTATGCTAATAGGCAAGTAACGACTGACAACAATATTGGTTACAATATCATACCATATGGATATGTAACATTTCGTAGTCGTAGTGATGATGGCAAATTTAAATTTAATGAAAACAAGATCGTTGAGAAAGGGATAATTAGTTATTTCTATCCAGTATTTTCTTTTTCAGAAAATGTATGTCACGATTATATGCTTTATTTGTTGAATGAAACAATATACCGATATATATATCCATATATTGAAGGAACAGCACAACAAGTTCTTTCGATACGAAAGCTAAAGGAACTAAAATATTGTTTGCCACCACTTCCTGAGCAGAGGCGGATAGCGGAGGTGTTGGCGACGCAGGATAGGATTATCGAGCTGAAGGAGAAATTGCTCGTTGAGAAAATAAATAGGAAAAAGTATCTCATGCAACAACTTTTAACCGGGAAGAAACGGGTGAAAGAAGAAGCTTTAAAGTGGAAAAAAATGAAAGCAAAAGAGATATTTGAAAGTATTTCAGATAAAAGCCACCATGGTACCTTGGAGGTTTTGTCAGCGACACAAGATAGGGGAATTATACCACGTAATCAAGTTGATATTGATATAAAGTATAATGAAAATTCATTGCCATCTTACAAAAAAGTGAAGAGAGGCAATTTTGTTATTAGCCTTCGTTCCTTTCAGGGAGGAATAGAATATTCTGAATATGAAGGTATCGTCAGTCCTGCGTATACAGTACTTACTAATAAAATTCCAATTTGTAATGATTATTATAAATACTATTTTAAAAGTACCCTTTATATTAATCGTTTACAAATTGCCGTTTATGGTATTCGAGATGGTAAACAAATTGGTTATAATGATTTTGGAGCAATCGAGCTTTTTTATCCTCCCCTTGCGGAGCAGAGAGCCATTGCGGAGATTCTTTCTGCGGCGGATAGGGAGATTGAGCTGTTACAGAAATCCATCGAGGAAGAGAAGTTGAAGAAGAAATCCTTGATGCAACTGTTGTTGACGGGGATTGTGAGAGTGTGAAACGACGCTTCGCAAGAGCAATTCCCCGCAGAACATGTTCTGATTAACTGGGTACGCGGACGTCCCCGTCCGCATGGGAGGCGAAGCGTCCCGCGTCACTCAAGAATCGGTAAACTCACAACTCTTTAGCAATTCAACCAAATTGCGGACGAGGACGTCCGCGTACCCAGTAATGTCCCGCGTCGCTCAAGAATCGGTAAACTCATAATCCTTTAGCAATTCAACCAAATTGCGGACGAGGACGTCCGCGTACCCAGTAATGACACGTTGCCTCCCAGTGAGCGCCATATTCAAATCGAAAACAAAAGAGGTTATAAAATGAAATTTGATTCCTATTCTGAGAGAAACGCAACGCAGAATCCGATTGCGGAGATTTTGAGAGCGGTGGGGTATGTGGAAATTTCGTCGGTGGAGGCGAACAAACAGAGAGGCGGGACAAGAACGGTCGTTTTGAAGGGGATTTTGGAGGAACAACTACGGAAAATTAATACCACGCCGTTTTCGGATTTCAATATTCAGAAAGCAGTGAAGAATCTGGGGAATTCGATAGAGGGACTGCGCGGGATTCCGCTAAATGAGAAAATTTACGAGGTTCTTAGCGTCGGACAAAGCGGATTTTCCGAGAGAATCAACGGACGAAAAACGGATTATAACATGATGTTTATCGACTGGGAGAAGCCGGAAAATAACGTGTTTCATTTCAGTCAGGAGTTTACCGTTTCTTATGGCGAGGGCGATACCGTCCGAATGGACATCGTGACGTTTATCAATGGGATTCCGTTCGGCGTGATTGAGTGTAAAGCGCCGATACTCGAGGTGGAAGAGGGAATTTATCAGATTCTCAGGTATCAGAGATGCGTGCCGGAACTGTTTAAGTTCGTGCAACTCGTCGTGGCAAGTAATAAGCATGAAGTTCGCTACGCAACCGTCGGAACGCCGAGGAAATTCTGGATGAGATGGCGTGAAGAGGAGGAAACGTTTCTGGAAAAATATCGCTCGCTTCTGCCACCGGAACATGTGCGGACCGCGCAGGATGATTCGATTCTCGCGCTATTCACTCCTGAACGTGTTCTGGAAATCATGCAGTTTTTCGTGCTTTTCGACGCGAAAGTAAAGAAAATCTGTCGGTATCAGCAATATTTTGCCGTCAAGAGGGTTCTCGAAACGGTTGAGAAGCGGAAACCGGACGGGAATCGGCAGGGTGGCGTGGTCTGGCATACGCAAGGAAGCGGGAAAAGTCTGACGATGGTCATGTTGGCGAAATATCTGCTCACACGGTATAAAAACCAGTCCGCGCGCGTGGTGGTCGTGACGGATAGAACGGAACTCGACGGACAGATTACGAAAACGTTCGCAGCTACCGGAAAAGTCGCGGCGCAAGCAAAAAGCGGTAGTAAATTGGGAGAATTACTGACCGAGAAGAAAGCGGACGTCATTACCGCACTGATTCACAAATTTCCGAAAGCGGAACGCGATGGGAAAATCGAGGATTCCCGTGACATTTTTGTGTTGGTCGATGAAAGTCACAGGACGAATTACGGATTGCTCGCGACACGGATGCGGAATGTGCTCCCCAACGCCTGTTTTCTCGCGTTTACGGGCACTCCGCTGATGAAGGACGAAAATAAGAACACGATGATAAAATTCGGCGGGCTGATTCATAAATACACGATTATTAACGGCGTTGAGGACGAGGCGATCGTTCCGCTGGTGTATGAAAGTCGATACGCGTCGATGTCGGTGGAGAGCGAGGCTCTGGATAAGGGTTTCGAGGAGGCAATGGAAGCGTATACCGAGCGACAAAAACAGAATGTGAAGCAGAAATACGGCACAATGCGGCGTCTGCTTTCCACGATTTCGCGGATTCAGCTCGTTGCCGACGATATTGAGGCGCACTTTAATCGGTGTATAAAACCGACAAAATTTAAAGCGCTCCTTGCGACCAGTTCAAAACGCGACGCGGTTCGGTATCTGAATTACCTGAAATCGAAAGACGGTCAGCAACTCCGCTGTGAAGTTCTGATTTCCGGACCAAGCGTCCCTGAAAACATCGGCGAGGGGGAAAATAGGGAGAAAAATCAGGATTACGACGAAAGCCGACACGCGGAGGTGAATGAATTTTGGGACAAGATGATGGCGCGTTACGGTAACGACCCCGACGTGTACGAAACGGCGATGAAAAATGAGTTTAAGGACGGTAAAATCGACATCCTGATCGTCTGTAGCAAGCTCCTGACGGGGTACGACGCGCCGATATGTCAGGTTCTGTATCTCGATAAGGATTTACGGGAACATGCGCTTCTTCAGGCGATTGCGCGTACGAATCGTCTGCATGAGGGGAAAGACTGCGGGCTAATTCTCGATTATCGTGGGCAAATTCAGGAACTGAACGACGCAATGGACCAGTACAGCGGTTACGGTCTTGAGTGTTTCGAGGCGAGCGACATCCGTAACATGATGGGAAACCCAACCACGATTGTGCGCGAAATGCAAGACGCTTACGCCAAGTTAAGTCAGCTTTTTGAGAGCATTCCCGACGGACTTTCCGACAAAGAACGGAACGAGAGAGTTGAGGTGTCTCTTGGCAATGATGATAATAACGAAAACCGGCGACATAAGGAATTTTATCCGCTTCTCTGTACTTTTGGCAAGAAACTTAACCGCGTTATGTGTAGCGAGCAGGCGTATAAAAAGCTGTCGGAAGAGGAACGGAAACATTATCTGGAAGAGTTTATTTTCTACTCGAAAGTACGCCGAAGCATTAAAATCCGGTACGATGACGCGATTGATAATGCGGAATTCGACCCGCTGATTCAACGGTTATTGGACGAGTATGTGAGCGCGGACAAGATTCTTCCGCTGACGAATCCCGTCGTTATCACGGAGCGTGAGGCATTCGAACGGGAGCTGGAATATCTTGGTTCACTTCGCGCAAAAGCCGACGCAATTCGGAATCGTCTAGATCGGGATATTCGAGAGAAACAGGCTGGCGACCCACTTTTTTACGAGCGTTTTTCCAAAAAAATCGCGGAGATTCTGGATAATTATGAGAAGAGCTTGCTCACGGATAGCGAGTATTTCTCCCAGATGAAAGAGATTATGACGAAATATCTTGCGCGAGAAAGTGGCATTACGTACCCGGAATCGATACAGTTTAATCTCGACGCGCAGGCGTTTTGGGGCGTGGCGACGATGTCGCTCTACGATGAAGATGAAAAACAGATTACAGAAGAATTGGCGGCAAAAATCGCGCTGAAAGTGATTGAGATTATCTCGGAAAACCTCCAGACAGACTGGGAGTATAGCGTAGATATTAAAAACCAGATAGAAGGGGAAATCGACGATTATCTCGGAGAACTCCCTCTGTCCGGCGTTTTTCTGAAGCAGGAGAATATTGGCAAATTCCTGGAACAGGTTCGTCTGACGGCGCTCGCACGATTTACAAGTAAGATAGCATGAATAAAATACCAAAAACCACCGAAAAGACTATTCAATTTGACCGTCAGGTTCTCACGTATCAGATTACGCGAAAAAAAGTGAAGAATCTGAATCTTCGTGTCCGAAAAGACGGGACGATTGCAGTCTCGGCACACCCGGATATTCCAGAAGAGGAAATCGAGAATTTTCTACGCCGAAAGAAAGATTTTATTTTAAGAGCGTTGAAGGAATTCACGGAATTTGATTATTACTCGACGAAACGGAAACGTTATATCAGCGGTGAATCGTTCCTGATTCTCGGTCGGAGTCTACGTCTGAAAGTTTTGGCTGGCGAGAAAGAATCGCTGACGGAGGATGGCGTTTTCATTTATCTCACGGTGAAAGACCCGACGGATTTTTCACGGAAAGAACGACTGATAAAGCGGTATCTCAATGACCGTTGTGTCTTGGTTTTTACGGAAATTCTGAAGGAAGTGTATCAACCATTTCAGAAATACGACGTGCCGTTTCCCACGCTAAAAATCCGCAAAATGCAGACTCGCTGGGGTTCGTGTCTGCCGAAAAAGGGAATTGTAACCCTGAACTCCGCCCTTCTCGCTGCTCCGAGACACTGTATTGAGTACGTTGTTTTGCATGAATTGTGTCACTTTCTCCAGCCGAACCACAGCCGACAGTTTTATCTGCTTTTAACCGTTTTTATGCCGAATTGGCGTGAGAGAAAAACGTTACTGGATAAAAACGTCGCGTTTTGGTTGTGATTTTTTCAGAGAATTCTTGTAATCCTAATCCGCCTGTGTTATAATTAAAATTGAAGATGTAAGAAAATACAGAAGGAGATTTATCATGAACGAAAATGAAATTACTGCGGGGAGTTATTGGATTGTGGCGACTTTCGGACGGTCAAGTGTTTTTACTGTTCGATTATCCCTATCGTTGGTCGCGCAATAATGTTCTTGTCATGAGAGATATTCGTTTACGGAAAAATTTCCATATCGCTGGAACCTGTTTATTTCGGAGACGGTTTTCGTTGCGTGTGTTGCGGAAAGTGGAAAATACCACGTTTATGTGTCTCTTTTTAGCGGTGTTATATGCTTTTACCTCATCACGGAGCGATGACGTTAGCGGGGGTGACGATGGGGATTGTCGGTTTTTTCGGAAATGAGAACGGAGAAGTTTTGGGGGTTCTCTGCTTTTTTAATGATATTAAAGATTTTTCTGTTTTTCTGTGTAAAAAAACTTGCGCGTTGAAAAAGTCGGTGTATAATATAAAATTATATTATGCTTGATTTTGTATTATAGAAGTGTACAGAGTTTCAAAATGAAAATGAGGATAAAAATGAGAAAAATGCAAGTAATTTCCCCTGTAAACGGCATATTTTAACAGCATTTGCTTGGATGGCAATCTTGGTTTTATTCACATTTTTTTATAGTAGAGATGTGCAGGCGGGAACTTTCACGTGGGTTGGTGGAACGGATTCGAATTTTTCTACGCCGGGAAACTGGGACTCTACGACTTTCGGAGCGGACATGGACTTGGTGTTCGGTGACATGGTTGCTGCAGAGAATTCTGGTACGTTTAACATGAGTTCTTGGAATGGTGGTTCCGTAAATAGCCTAACATCTTCTGGGAATATTACTTTCTCGAACGCTGGGGGCGATGCGGTTCAAAACTACGGAAATATTACGCTCAACGGTGGCACGGTGAATATCTCCAGCACTAATAATGGTTCTTCTGCTCTCTTCCAGCCGGGTGGAACGCTCAATCTGAATGCGGGTTCTCTCAACATTATGGGAACCAACGCCAACGCTTGGCATTTGGGACATGGTACAATCGGAACTGACGGGACGGTATTTAATCAAACCGGAGGAGTACTTACCGTGAGTGGAACCGCACGGGCTGTGCGAGATACCCAAATCGATATTTCTGGGGGTACTTCCACGTTTACTGGAGCACTTCAGTTGCAGGATTCCGCTCAAATGAATGTTTCCGGCGATGTGAACGTTACCGTATCGGAGGGAATTGCTACGTTTAACAATTCCTCCTCACTTAATGTTTCTGGAGGAACCGTCTCTTTCTCAAATTCCGGTGGGGATGCCATCGTGAATCAAGCAACCATTATGGTCGATGGGGGAACCCTAAACATTTCTAGCTCTAAAAGTGGTTCTTCCGCCATGTATCAGCCGGATAACTCGGGCGGAAAGGTCGTGTTAAAAAGTGGAACCCTTACTTTCACGGGAACGAATGCGAATGCTTGGCATTTTGGAATTGGTACCTCACTTACTCAGACTGGTGGAACGCTTTACGTCGATGGAAGAGCCTCCAACAAGGGGGCAACCCTCAATATTTCCGGAGGAAACGCGACCTTCAAAGGGTCGATTTCCATGTCTGAGGGCGCGACCCTTAACATTTCTGGTGGAACGGTAACTTTTAACGGTTACGCACTTAATATAAACAGTACTTCTCCCGTTAGTATTGTCGGTGATTCGAAAATCATCAAGGCAGGAAGCGATGTTATGATTCTGAATACCGATATGTCAGCATTTACCGGAAGTATTGAAGTTCAAGGTGGACACCTCCGCGTTGGGCATAATCAAGGTTTGGGTAGTGCGATTGTTATTTTGAACGGTGGAATTTTACACAACCTTGGGGATAATAATCCGGTAACCAACAACGCAAATATTCAAAACGAAATACAAATTGGTGTGAATGGTGGTTCTCTGAAAGCGGGATGGTCAGCAAATTTCAAAGTGCTTGGGAAAATCTCCGACATTGATGATGAAAGTATCACGGCTGGATCGCTAAAAATCGATAACGACTCGGGATTTGTCGTGGTTGCGAACTCGGAGAACGATTACACGGGTGGAACAATCATCGAAGGCGTTGTGCGAACGAACACTGGAGCGCTGGGAACCGGGCGTATTACGTTGGACGGTGGAACGATTCAAAACAATGGCGAGAAATTCAATGACGTGCAGTACAGCGCGACTACGGAACTTTCGAATCCTATCACCGTGAATAGTGGCTCTATTCGTGCAGGTTGGAATGCTCCCATTACCCTTTCTGGCAAGATTTCTGGTACTGGAACGCTCGAAATTGCGAATGACTCTGGCTCAGTCATACTTGCCTATCAGGGAGAAAATGGTGACTCTAACGACTTCACCGGCGGAATCAAAATAGGTGGTGGGAAAAATGGGTATGATAGTGGTCAGGGCACCGTCATTTTAGGCGCGAATAACGCTCTCGGAACGGGTTTGGTTTCATTCGGAAGCAATAATTCCTCGCTTGACTTAGCCGGATACAATGTAAACGTTAAGGGGCTGGAAGATTCTAATTCTGGAATCTCGGTGAAGAATTCTAGCACGGAAAAAGTCTCTACCCTCACGCTCGGGACGGGCACGGTGGCTTCCGATTCGTATACCTACACCGGAACACTTGCGGATAATATTAATCTTGTGAAAGTCGGAGCTGGTACACAGATTTTTAGCTCAGACTTGGCTCCTGCTTCGATTTCCACTTCGGGGGGAATTTTACAGACGGATGGAACGCTCAAGATTTCCGGAACATGGGAAGAAACCATTAATACTACTACGGAATTTGGGCAACTCGTGGCGAGTAACGTCGAGTTCGACCCGATTGCCTCGGAGGTTATATTTTCTATTAGCGAGGATTTGGAATTTACCGGAGATCGTTACAGTATCCTAACGGGGACGAACGGTTTTACCGTAACGGACTACGCTAACCCCAGTGACTTCAACTGGAATTCGCTTCTTTCGGAAGATTTAAGCTGGGCTTGGAATCTAGATTATGTCACATTACAGAATGGAGGTTCGCTAGTTCTTTATGTGAATCCGAATTTGATTCCGGAACCTGCTACGTGGGTGCTTTTGACGTTCGGACTTGCTGGCATTTTCTTATTCCGGGGACAAAATAAGAAAAACAGATAACTCTTATCATGACCGGTAAATTGGCGATTTGCTTGAAATTACATGGTGTAAATCATTCCTTCCGCCTAAATAACAGTTCATGTTGTAATTTACGATGCTCTGTATTATTTTTACCTGTTTAGGTATAAAATAATACAGACTGGGTGGGAAGAGTTTAAGATGAGAATGTTGGTAAAGATATAATAGTGAGCGGGTTTTTTACGAAACATGTTGAATAACGTTTGGATCTTAAAAAACCCGTTGTCTCATATTTTTCTATATTTAGCCGTTACTTTGGGTTTCCTGTATGCCATAACGATTTCCAGTATTTCTGGTCAAGTTCGTATGTGTCGTAGGACACGGAAAGATCGGCGTCGATGGGGAGAATACCGTAACGTATCATCTCACGGAGATACGCCCAACGTGGGACAAATTGCGTCGGACAGTCGGGACCGTTATTCGGGGAGGGTGTGAGCATAGAATATCGATTATCCTCTTTCAGAATGTATCGGCGACCACGCTGAATTCCGCGCAAAATCGCCTGATAATCCGGGTCGTTGACGGATTCGAAAACTTTCTTGCCTGAGGCGGTTTCACAGATTCCGCGTCCTTTCGGTCCGTCCGTCAGCATGGTGGAAAGAGGAGCGGTCAGGACTTTCGACTGTTCAGGATAGGAAAGATCGAAAATTTCCAGACGGGAAAAACGTCCGTTCCCTTCTGCCAGATCG
>JAUNAI010000007.1:17970-39279 GCA_030527705.1 Planctomycetia bacterium
GTCTGTGGTAGTCTGTGGGTTTCGTGGGGAGTAATTGTCGCGGTAAATATCGTACATGCCGAGTTTTTTCTCATTTTCCGTCGGAGCGTGACAGCCGTCGCAACGACGTGAAATCGCCTCGCGCATTGCGGGAGTTTCGGGCCAGTCCTTTTCGTTCCGAACTGGAATATTCGCCATGTAATATCCCACGCCGCCTGAGGCTTCCGAGGCGTAGGTCCCAGCGAAATTCGCACCAACATCAATCCACATACGGATGATTTTTTGCTCTTCAGGAGACATTTTTACTCCCTGATGTCCTTCTTCGATTAACTTCACAAGCCGAGAGGAACCAGTGCCCATTTCATAGGGTTTAAAATTGCTGACAGCACGGTTTCGGTTATCGCCCAAAAGGTTATTTCCCCACGTTAGATTCGCGTAGGAAATGGTGTAAAGCGGTGTCCAGTGTCCGGAAAGGTTGATACCACCTTCTTCACGGTCGGGATTATGACATTCGACACAGTGACGATCGAGAATTGGCTGAATATCCCGCGTAAAACAGAGCACGTCCGGCACGCCTTCCACCGGTTTAATTTGGCTCGGCTGGGTACGGAGAAGTTTGAAAAGTCGATTTCGGTCGTTGGCGTCTGGAGAAAGGGTTCTCTCTTCATGGCAACCGATACAGACCGTGTTTTCTCCTGGCATGACTGACGTGAAAGAGTGCATCCGCTTCACACAGTGTCCATTTTCATCCATCGCAAGGAAGAAGAACGGACGTCCAGCAGGAAGCTCGAAATACGCGGAGCCTTCCTCACTGACCGGGACGGTTCCGACGATTCTCTCAAGCATGAACGTGCCGAAAATGCTCATCATCTCCGTTCCGTCTGTATAGTGAATCGGTTTCGGGAGCGTCTCCAGAATCAGCAGTTCCTTTACCGTTTCGGGCGGGAGGTCTCCCATTTTCCGTCCTTTAGAGAGGTCAACCATCGCAAGTGTTCCGGTCGTTTTCATCTCGTCGGTCAGGTCGGCAAGTACCGGCTCACGCGGACGTTTCATGACGGGGCGCGGTTCCTGAAGGTAAAATCCCTAAGAAACCAATTCGGCAGGAAGATGGAAAAGCGTCTGTTCCTGTCCGCGAGCGTCGATTAACACGATTCGGTCACGCGCCGTGGCGAGAAAATGAGACTCGTCAAAAGCCCAGACATCATCATAATTGGCGTTTTTCGTGATGAATTTTAACCCGGCAGGATCATCAGGTCCGAGACGTGGGTCGATGACGGCGACGCGTCCAAAATGCTCAGCAGAACCGTGTCCGGGAGAGAAAATACACGCTGCGCTCCGTGTTTCGGCTCGAAAGTGACTTCCGCGACAGGCTGAGGGAAATCATCGACATAAATCTTTGCGTCTTTAAAACCTTCGTCTAAATACGACGCTCCAGTCCGCGCGAAATAGACAATTTCCGCCACCTGTACCGGTTCATTCCAGCGTAAAATGAAGGTTGTTCGTCCTTTCGCTTCCTCGCTACGAATACACCACGCAAGTCCTTTATCTCCGGAATTCGGCGACGCGACTTGTCCATCGACTGCATTTTTCGCGGAATATCCACTGCTGTACGTGGAGGCCCAGACTTCCGATTTCGTCGCGAGATTCGGATTCGCGACATTCTCTGTGTATGCCGTGTGTGACCCAAGAGGGAATATTCCGAGTGAAAATGTTCCAAGAATTAAAGAGAGTGCCAGTAGCGTGTAAAAACGTTTATGGGGTAAAACCTTTTACGTCGGAGAGATAAATCGGTGAGAAAAAGGAGACCGCGCACGAAACACGTTCCTTTATGTTTTTCTTTATTATAAATGATGGTACGAATTGCGTCAAGGGTAAGAAAACAAAAATTTAGAGAAATATGGCGTTGTGAATTATTTCTCTAATTTCTCGGTATATATTGACGAAATTCCTAAACGTGGTATAATTATCTGTCATTATGGTTTCGGTCGGTTTTCTGATTTCCTTTTATTTTCGGGAGCGGCGGCGTCTCATGAGCCTGTTTAAAGTCGTTTTTTTGTTAGCGTGTTCCAATACGTTTATGTTGTTCGCATGGTACTCGCATTTAAGAAACATGCCGAATGCGCCAGTATGGCAAGTGGTGTTGGTGTCGTGGAGCATCGCGCTTTTTGAATATATGCTCATGGTACCAGCGAATCGGATCGGAAATCAGTTTTTGACGCTTCCACAACTGAAAATCATGCAGGAAGTGATTACGCTGAGTGTTTTCGTTCCGTTTGCGATCTTTTATATGCGGAAACCAATTACGTGGAATTATCTCTGGGCGTCACTCTGTATTTTGGGGGCGGTTTTCTTCATTTTCCGTGATAAAATGGGGTCTGCATGAGCGAGAAGAATGTGTCATACACAGAAATGGCTGAAATCACTGAAGTCACTGAAAATACAGGGAATACAGGAAATGTGAAAAATGTAGAACACGTAGAAAAAGTAAAAATGGTAGAATTGCCTGAGCTGACGGAATTAGCGTCGTTGCGGAATCGGTTGGCGGAAATCGGGTATGATTACGAGAATCGAGCGATTTCAGGCGATAAACCACGCGTGGGGATGCACTATACACCGGTATCGGTGGCGGCGGAAGTTGTACGACACGCGCTAATGCCGTTTTTAGTGGACGCAAATGGACGGGCGAAAACGCTCGAAGAAATTCTTCAGCTACGGATCTGTGACCCGGCGCTCGGAGCGGGTGTATTTCTACTGGAAAGTTGCTTTCAACTTACGGAATTTCTCGCGAAACAGGGAGAAAACACTCCTGATATTCCCTTGCAGATTGCGAAAACGTGTCTGTTCGGTGCGGATGTAGATCCGGCTGCGGTGGAGGTTTCGCGGAAGGTTTTACATGATTTTTGTATCGCAAGAACGCCTGATGCGCGGACCGATTTTCTAGAGAAAAATCTAGTGTGCGCCGACAGTCTAAAATTCTGGGGCGTTGAGCCGAAACCGATTTTTGACGTGGTAGTGGGAAACCCTCCATTTCTTGGCGGTCGGAAAATTCGGCGAGTACTGGGTGACGATTATTTTCATTATCTTACACGAGAATTTACGGCAGGTGAGAGCGGAAATGCTGACTTGTGCGCGTATTTTTTTCGTCTGGCGGAGCGGATTCTTTATCCCGGCGGCGTCTGCGGGCTGATTGCGACGAATTCCATTTCGGAAGGCGACACGCGAAAAGCGGGACTGGACGTGTTATTAAAGAATGGAGCGCGAATCTTTCGTGTCGAGTCGTTCCCGTGGCCCGGAAATGCGGCGGTGCATGTGACGACCGTGCATTGGCAACGCGCGAAAAACGGGGTGGAAACGCAGAATACGGAAGAAATCCAGAACATGCCTGAAATACGGAATATCCCCCACGTTCCGACGCAAGCGACACTAAATGGAAAGGCGGTTTCATGGATTCACGCGTCGCTGAAACGGCTGGATACCCGTGCGACGGCGTATCAGTTTCCGGAAAACGAGACGCTCTGTTATCAGGGATGTGTGCTGGCGGCGAAAGGGTTTATTCTGACGCCGGAGGAAGCGCGGGAACTGTGGGAATGTGACGAGAAATACCGGGACGTGATTCGTCCGTATTTTACAGGAGATGATGTTTTTTCTGCGACTGACACACTCAAGATAATGCCACGGCGGTATGTCATTTCTTTTCAGGATTGGACACTGGAACAGGCGGCGGAGTATCCGCGTGCGCTGGAAATTGTGCGTGAGCGTGTTTTTCCAGTCCGAAACGTGGCGCGAAGGGCGGCACACCGGGTTTATTGGTGGCGTTTCGGCGATAAGAGACCGGCTCTGATGAAAGCGATTCAGGAACGAAACTTGCAGAAAATCCTCCTCCAGACACGGCATTCCAAGTATCTCTGTCCTGTCTGGGTACCAACTGAAGCGATTTACTCGGAATCTACGATTCTCTTTCCCACGGAATCTCCTGAATTACAGGCGGTTCTGAACAGTGCGGTCCACGAAACGTGGGTACGTGAGACGAGTAGTTCGCTGGGAAATGAACTTCGATATTCACCAACGGACTGTTTTAATACGTTTCCACTACCGAACATGAAAAAGTGTGCCTCGACACTCTTCGATCGACGTGCAGAACTCTGCCGTAACCTGAATTGTGGACTGACAGCATTAATGAATCGGTTCCATGACCCGGAAAATAGGGACACGCGGATTCTAGAATTGCGCGAATGTTATCAAGAGAACGAGGAACAGGTTTTTCGGGCGTACGACTGGACGGATATTACACCGGAATTCGAGTTTCACAACACTCCGCGAGGAATCCGGTTCGAGCTTCTGCCTGCGCTTCAGACGGAGATTCTGTACCGACTCACGCACGCAACGAATCATCGGCTACTTTATTCCTGATGATTTTAATCTTTATTTTATCCATTTTTACTCCTAAAAAAAGAATTTTTCATGGGGGCTTGTAAAATATTTTAAATGCGTTATAATGGTTTATAATGAGTGAATATTTTTACATTCGACGCTGTTTTTGATTCACGAAACAGCATTTTTATATGTTTTTATGTCACAAGAAAAGGAGAATTTCCGTGTCTGACAAAAATACTATGATTTCAGCTCAAACATCGCAGTCATCTCAGCCCCTTACCGGTTCGGATGTCGTGGTACTGTCGCTCATTCATCATGGTGTAGACACGGTATTCGCGTATCCGGGCGGCGCGGTGATTCCGTTACATCAGGCGTATTCGCGGTATGAAGACAAAATCCGCGTCGTGTTGCCGAGACATGAACAGGGTGGCGGTTTCGCAGCTCAGGGGTATGCGCGAAGTACGGGAAAAGTCGGTGTCTGTTCCGCGACTTCCGGACCGGGTGCAGCGAATCTTCTCACGGCAATTGCCGACGCGAAAATGGACAGTATTCCGCTTGTAGCCATTACGGGACAGGTCGGAACGAACGTAATTGGAACGGACGCATTCCAGGAAATGCCCTCGACGGAGGTTTTCCGGAGTATCACAAAACATCACATTCTGATTATGAATCCGAATGACATCGTACGGGCGTTAAAAGAGGCGTTTTATGTCGCGAACAGCGGGCGAAAAGGACCGGTGTTGGTCGATGTTCCGAAAAACGTGTTAATTGCGCAGGTCGGAAATGTGTTTAAGAGCGAGAGTTACGAGTGCATGTTCGAGGAACCGGATTTTGAGTGTGCACTGAACCTGCCAGGTTATGGAGTTACGGAATTGCCGACGCCGAAAGATGAGGCAATTGCCCAGTGGGCGGAAGCGATTCGAACGGCAAAAAAACCGGCGATTTACCTTGGTGGCGGCGCAATTGCGGCGGAAGCGACGGAGGAAGTGAAGAAACTGGTCGAAAAGACGCAGATTCCGGTTGCCAGCACGCTGACAGGGCTCGGAGCGTTCCCGGCAGAGCATCCGCTTTCGCTCGGACTTCTGGGGATGCACGGATCTTGTGCCGCGAATAAAGTGATTCACGAGTGTGACTTGCTCATGGTGTTGGGCGCGCGTTTCAGTGACCGTGTGACGGGAAATGCGAAGAAATTCGCGCCGAATGCGAAAATTGTGCACGTGGATATCGACGTCTCTGAGATTCGGAAGGTGGTTGATCCGACGATTGCTGTGACAGGTGACCTTCGAGAAGCGCTCATGAAATTGAACGCGATTGTGTCAGCGCCGGAAGAAGGTATCGGACCGTGGCTCATGCAGGTGGCTGAGTGGAAGCAGACACTGGGACTGGCGTATCGGAAAGATTCGCCGAATATTCTGCCGCAGCAAGCGCTGGAGAAATTATATGAGATGACGAAAGACCAAAATCCGATCGTCGCGACGGGTGTGGGGCAGCATCAGATGTGGACGGCGCAGTTCTTTAAGATTAATGAGCCGAAACACTGGTTGTCGAGTTGCGGAGCGGGGACGATGGGCTTCGGTCTGCCGGCTGGAATGGGCGCAAAAATCGCGAATCCGGATAAAATGGTTATTGTGGTGGAAGGCGACGGTAGCTTACTGATGAACATTCAGGAAATGGCTTGTTGCCACTGTGAGAAAATCCCGGTAAAGGTGTTATTACTCAATAACCAGTATCTGGGGATGGTGTATCAGTGGGAAGACCGCTTCTGCAAGAAAAACCACGCGCAAACGTTCCTGGGTCACATTGATAACCCGGAAAAATACCTTCAGAAGGCGGATTATTGCCCGACGAATCGGTATCCGAATTTCGTGGATATCGCGAAAGGTTTCGGCTGGGACGCGCGTTTCGTGATGGATCCGGCGGAACTGGAAGACGCACTCGCGGAAATGATTGCGGCGGACGGTCCGTTCCTGCTTGATGTGGCGATTCCGTACAGTGAACAAGTAATCCCGATGATTCCCGCTGGCGGAACGTTCGGGGATATTATTCGGAAGTAATAATTGGAAGCCTCCCCTTTTTAGCTTGACTATTTTATACCTAAAAAGGAGAAAGTGTCATAAATACGGGATGAAACCGTTATTTACAGGAAAACGTTAAAAGACGCAGTATATTTTAACGCGGGAGCAAGAATCATTAAATCTCCCACAGATTTCACAGATTTTCACAGAAATGAGTGAGATTTCAGGAAATGAAAAATGATTTAGGATACTGAGTTTTTCGCTTTCCGAAATTCCGTATTTTTTTCAGCGTTCCCACAGAAAAGACAGATTTTCACAGACGGATTTTATATTATCACAATAAAAAAATCTGTGAAAATCTGTGGGTGATTGAAAACCACTGGTATTCTGTGTAATTGGTGAGAGAGGAAATTTTCAGGTTAGGGTGGTTGATTACTGCACGTCCGGCATAACCGGGTTCATCTGCTTCAGTTTACTCAGCGCGAGGATTTCAATTTGGCGAATCCGTTCTTTAGTCACGCCTAATTCCTGTCCGACTTGTTTTAACGTCATCGGCGGATGGTCACGGTTTAAGCCGAAACGGCGGATGATAATCTGTTGCTCGCGTGGCGTCAAGCACTTTAGGACTTCCGCGACGCGTTTCTGTTGGCGTGTCTGCGTACGCTCGAATTCTACTGGGTCGTAAACTTCCTCTTCGCGTTCGATATTCGTCTCATTTTCCAGCGTGATGAATTTTTTATAGTAACGCTGTTCATCGGAGACCGCGCGCGTGTAGTTTTTCATAATCGCCCAGCTTGCGTATGTGCTAAATCGGTTTTTCCGCGAGTAATCGAATTTTTCAACTGCGCGAATCAGGGACATGTTACCGTCACTGATGAGGTCGAAAAGGTTATTACTCGAACCGGTATGACGCTTGGCGATGGAGACGACGAGGCGTAAATTCGCAGACACAAGCTGATTTTTAACCTCGTTGGAGGCAGCGAAATCGTTTTCAATCATCTCCATTAACCGACCGGAAGGGTGTGTGGGATTTAGTTGTTCACGTCGGTGAAACGCCCGCATTTTTAGGTAATTCATTTTCCGAAAAAGGTGCTGTTCCTGCTCAAATGTCAGTAGTGGAACGGTATACAGGCTGGCGAGGTATGATGGAAGTGTTCCCGGCAGTCGTGGACGACGCGGCGTGTTAGGATTCCTCGGCATTTCGTCTAGAATCACACGTTCTTCATCACTACATTCCTCCACATTTTCCGTTTCGGGCGACGGAATAAACTCTAGGTTCATCGCCAAAATCAGATTCGCGCGTGTCTCTGCCACAATTCGGTAAATGCTTGTTTTCGTCCGTTCATAACGTGCCGAAAGCGTGTCCATTTTCATGCCGCTACGAAAATCGTCCAGAAGTTGGCGTTTTTCACGGTCGTCGAGTGTACGCTGATATTTTGGGAAAATCGCCTCTTTCGGGTGGTGTGCGTCATGATTTTTAAGCGTGTACCGAATCGTCTCTGCACTTCGACCGGTATTTTGTGCCAACAGGTGAATTACCTCCGTTAGCTTTCTTCCCGCCGCTGCCATTCGAGCTGCTCGGTCAATGATTTCCGTTCGCTCCGTCGGTGTCATCTGCGAGAATTTCCGCCCTTTTTCCACTCGGACTGGCTGCGATGCGATGAAAGCGTTCAGTTTCTCGACGAGGATAACGACACGATTCCGACTCGCGATTAGCCGAATTTCACTCTCAAGTCCCTGTTTTCGCCACCGGGAGATAGTTTTTGTGGAAACATTCAACTTCCGCGCTACTTCATCGACGGTCAGATAATCGCGATTTTCCGCCTCCCAAACGGCTTGAGAGAGCATTCTCATCGGCGTTCCAGTCTGTATTTCCACCGCCGTCCGCGTTTCTTTTTCCGTTTCCGTCTGTGTTTCCACCGCCGTCTGCGTTTCAATATCCGTCCGCGTCGTTTCTGGTAACGTTACCGCTGGTTCACTCTGTTCCAGCCATCGTATATCTGAAAAATAATCCCCTACGGTACTCATCATTTCCTGTTTCATGATAATCATCCTTCTGGGAAAATGGAAGTTTTTATACCCGACGTACAATAAAAATTCGTTTTTCCGTCGTTTCACGTTACTGAAACGACTATTGAAAGGACCGTCCTTCCCTGAATTTTTATGTGTAATTGACATGATTTCGCAAAATTTTACTCTTACTAAATCTATTATGAACGATAAATCTGCGATGTCTGCGCATTTTGGATAAAATGCGAAAATTCTTTTCGGTGAACACGCCGATTCATTTATAAAAATTATCAGAAAAGGTAAAGTCCAAGTAAGTGTCTCGGTGAACAGTTTTACAGGTGAGGAAATCGGGAAAGTGCCTATTTTCTTGCACAAAATCACTTTTCGCTTAAAAAGCGGAGTATTTCGGGGACATTTTTTGAATTTTTATAAAATCACAGAAAATTTTTCATTTTTTGCTTGTTGTTTTTAAAACTCCGTGTAAAATAATAATGTATTTTTATGAATTTTAAAAGTTTTCCCTTTAATTTATAGGGGTTAATATGATCAGATATGCCAATTTCAAAAAACTTCTCGCTTCATTTATGATTTTAGGCGTTTTAACGACACCGATACGCGCGGATGATTTGAATATTTTGGTTGTTGGAAATAGTTTTACACAGACGAATGGAGATTTAAATGCGTATATCGGTGCTATGCTGAAAACGGACACAACGTTCGCAGCGGGGTATGATTTCATTAATCTTCTGAAAACCTCGGTAAACGGGCAGACGCTTCTGTATCATTCCGGGAGCGGGTCGGCGACGTATAAGGCGATTACGTCCGACACAGCTTATGATTACATTATTCTGCAGGAATACAGTACGGGAACACAAACGACGAATCTTTCCACGGGAATTAATATTAATGGCATGACCGATGGCGGAACGAAACTATACAAAACGATTCTCGATTCAGCCAGTAAAGATGCGGAGATTCTGCTCTACTAGACGTGGGAACGCGCGAATATGATTCCGCTGGAAACAATTCAGGCGGGGTATGGAACGCTCGCGACAGACTATCATCTGCCACCGTCAAAAGCAGGCGGGGAGTGTGCGTGCTTCATCCGTCTTACGGACTTGCCGAGGAAGACGAGCATCCGCTTCGTTGTTCATCCGGTTGAGTGTTTCGGTAAGACGGGTGCGGCGATTAGTACTCCTGTCTTCACAACCCCGGACTAAGAGTTGACGACTAAAGTCTTCTTTTGTTAAACACTGAATAATTGGGTGGCGACTTAATCAGCGTATACAGAAGTAATTTCTGTTGAGGACAGTTTTAGGCAGAGGATTTATGAATTGAAGAAAGGCGACAAAAGAGAAAATGATGATAAACATGAAAACAATAATATTGGTGATGGTACTTGCGGTGGGGGACGTGTTCGCGACGGAACCTGCGACGGTGGTTGCCGAGAATGCGGTCGAGGTTAAGGAGGCGGAGGGACTTCGTTGGTTCGAGGAGATGATACCGACGGCGGACGGATTGAAGCTCTACACCTTTGGCAATGCGCCGGCACCAGGCGTAAAGTGTCCGATTATCGTTATTCGCAGTCCCTATGTCCCCGAGAAACGCATGGATATGCTCCAATTTGCTCGAGAAAAGAAGCCTCTGCTCGATCACGGATATGCGTGGGTGACGCAACATTGCCGTGGTGCTGGTATGAGTGAGGGGATTTTCATTCCGCACGTGGCAGAACGTGAAGACGGTCTCGCGCTCTTGGAGTACGTGCGTAAACTCCCGTGGTATAACGGTGAAATCTATTTAGAGGGTGGTAGCTACGGAGCGTCTGTCCACTGGGCGTATCTCGACACGAATCCGTCGGACGTGAAGGGGGCGTATCTGCCGTTCCAGGACCTCAATCGTTACAACATCGTTTACCGCAACGGTTTTTTCAAGAGCGGTCTTGCTGGCGGTTGGATATGCGACATGTACGGCAAAAAGGATCCCACGCTCGAACAAAACCACAACGCATGGTTCAGTCAATTCCCGCTCGCCGACTTTTCGAAGCGTCGCTGGAACCGTGCGTTGCCGATGCTTGATAACATTCTCACGCACCCGAACCGCGATGATCCGTTCTGGAAGTCGGAATTGCCGGGGAGCGGGAGCGAAACCTTGAACGGGCTTCTCAAGTCCACGATGCCAATTTTCCTGAGCACGGCATTCTACGACATCTACACGGAAGGAGTCTTTGACATGTGGCACTCAATACCGGTGGAACGTCGGGCAAATTGTGCACTTCTCGTCGGTGCCTACGAGCACGGTAGTGGTGTGCGTAAGGAGTTCGTCGGCACGAAGGGAGAATTCAAGGGGGGTGACGGAAAACCGGGCGTTAGCATGGTGGAGTGGTTCGACGCTATCCGTGCTGCCGCGAAGGAGGGGCGTCCGTTCGAGGGGCTTGTAAATATGCCCGCCGCGACGACTTCTTATTACGCCTTGTGGGAAAACGTCTGGATTACTGAACCGGAACTCCTCGACGGTCCACGTCAAGTTTCTTTCACACTTGGAGAGAAGAACCGTGCCTATACTTACGATCCGAAACGTCCACTCCCGAACTTTCCTGGCTCGGGTGGACTCTGTTTTGGCGGAATGCAAGCGCAACCGGAGCCGGACTTTCGTGACGATGTTGTGTCGTTCGTTCTTCCGCCGGTTACGGAACGGCTGGACGTGCGCGGGCGCATGACGGCTGAACTGACGGTTGAAAGTGATTGTGAAGATACATGTTTCTATATCCGCGTGAGCGTCGATAAGGGCGATGGGACGTGGTATCTCCTACGTGACGACATTACGTCACTCTCGACAGCAGTGCGCGACGGGCGTCTCGTCAAGTCGGGGAAACAGGCGACGATTACTTACCGCTTCCCCGATCATGCGTTCCGTCTCGAACCGGGTGACCGTCTGCGCGTGGACGTGTCGAGTGCGTGTTCACAGTTTGCACCGCATTCGAACGTTGTGGGTGATCAGTTCACCGTCCGAGAACCGAAAGTGGCGCACAACCAAGTTATTGCCTCAAAATCGCGTCTCATTTTGAGTGTGAAATAACCGTAACTGTAATTGTGTTTTGATTTCACTTGAAAATTCGGAATAACTGGGTGTGCGGACGTCTCGTCTGCAAGCGTGGGTAAAAACGGTGATTTAAGAGAATGAATCTTGCTCTGATAGCGCAATTTATTAAAATTGGGCTTTAAAACGCTTAATATTTTCTGCGGACGAGAAATCCGCGTACCCAGTATGACTTAATCAGCGTCGCCTCCCAGTGAGTCAGTACCTATTTGGCAGGTCGTAACGACGGAAAGGTTTTCACTCGCTCGTTCTAGAGGGGAGGGAAATTTATTGACCATCATGGAGTGAGGAATGAACACCGTTATGGGAGGAACCTAAATTTTATATTTCCCTAAAATTTTCTCCAAAAACTCTCTTTTTTCCTCGCGGAAAAACTCTGGGGGGGCTTGTAAAAATCGCAAGAAAATGGTAAAATAAGACATTATATTATGTACTAATTGGTCGAGATTGTTTAAGAAGGAAAAATTGTGTCCGACGCAAACGATATTCCCCCGGTGGATGATTCTGGTAATGAAGAATTCAGTAATGAACTCAATGGTGAAATTGTCGGTGGTGGTAAACTCCTGCAATACACGGTTGAAGATGAGATGAAGAACAGCTACCTCACGTACGCCATGAGCGTTATTGTGAGTCGAGCACTTCCGAATGTGCATGATGGTCTGAAACCGTCGCAACGCCGTATTTTGGTCGCGATGAACGACTTAAATCTTGGTCCAACTTCCGCGCGTGTGAAAAGTGCTAAAATCTCCGGTGACACAAGTGGTAACTACCACCCGCACGGTGAGAGTATCGTCTATCCGACCATGGTCCGTATGGCTCAGGAATGGAATATGCGGTACGTTCTGGTCGATAAACAGGGAAACTTCGGTTCCATCGCGGGTCTCCCACCGGCCGCCATGCGATACACGGAAGCGCGTATGTCCCGTTTCGCGGCGATGATGCTGGAAGATCTGAAACTGGACACGGTTGACTTTATCCCGACGTATGACGAACGAAATCTGGAACCGGTCGTGTTGCCGGCGAAGTTCCCAAACCTGTTGGTAAATGGCGCGAACGGCATCGCGGTTGGTATGGCGACGAGCATTCCACCGCATAACCTGACGGAAATCTGTAACGCGCTGATTCGCGTCATTGATGAGCCGGCGGTGTCGTTACCGGAACTGATGTCGATTGTGCCGGGACCGGACTTTCCGACGGGTGGTATTATTTGTGGTCGCTCCGGGATTTATAACGGTTATCTAACTGGTCGTAGTACCATCGTGGTCCGTGCCCGCGCGACAATCGAGGAGATGAAAGGAAACCGTTCCCGAATCATCGTTTCGGAGATTCCGTATCAGCAGACGCGACTTAATGTCATCAATAAAATTGCTGATTTGACTATGAATGGGCGAATTGAGGGAATTTCCAACATTCGTGACGAAAGTGACTTGAAAGAACCGGTCCGCGTAATTCTGGAGCTGAAGCGTGACGCGGACCCGAACGTGGTTCTGAATCAGCTGTATAAATTTTCGCCGTTGCAGGATAGTTTTTCGATTATTCTGCTCGCGCTCGTGGATGGAAAACCTCGCGTGATGCCGTTTAAGGAAATGTTGCAGGAATTCATTCGTCACCGCATGAGCGTGATTCGGCGGCGCACGCAATTCCTGCTGAATAAAGCGCGTCAGCGGAAGCACACGGTGGAAGGTCTGATGCTGGCGCACGCCAATATCGACCAAGTAATCCGCACGATTCGTACCTCGAAAACGCAGGCAGAAGCGAAACAGCGGTTACTCGCAGAGATTCGTTGTCCAGCGGCGTTGATTGAACGGGCACTCGGAACAGACGGTTTCCAGAATTACGTCCTAGAATACGGTCAGAAGGAAGATTACACCCTCACACCGGTTCAGGTTGATGCGATTTTGCGTATGACGCTCGGACAGTTGGTGAATCTGGAACAGGAAAAACTGGCGGACGAGTTCCACTCGCTGTTAGCGGATATTAAGGAATATAACCGGATTTTGTCGGACAACGCGAATATTTTGGCGATTATTCGTCAGGATCTGGAAGATATGCGTGACAAGTATGGCGACGCGCGCCGTACGGGAATTGAGCTGGTCGACATCGACGCGAATCTGGAAGACCTCATCATGGAAGAGAACATGGTGGTCTCCATTTCGGCGGGCGGATACATTAAACGAACGTCAACATCGATGTTCAAAGCGCAACGCCGTGGCGGAAAAGGTCTAAAAGGTGCGAAAACGAAGGGTGAAGATCCGATTGAACACCTGATTGTCGGTTCGACACACGATTTCCTCATGTTCTTCACGAACAAGGGAAAAGTCTATTGGCGCAAGATTTACGACATTCCGGAAGTCGCCCGCGACGGTATGGGACGCGCGATTGTGAATTTCCTCGCGCTCGAAAAAGACGAGAAAATTGCTGAGTGCCGACCGGTTCGCGATTTCGACCGTGAGGGGGTATACCTTGTCATGGCGACGAAACAGGGTGTTATCAAGAAAACGGACCTTTCTGACTACCGTCGTCCGCGAAAACTCGGTCTGATTGCGTGCAACTTGCGCGAGGGCGACGAGTTGATTGGCGTCGATATTGTCGGACCAGGCGAAGATATCGTTCTTTCGACGAAAAAGGGACGTGCGATTCGTTTCGACCATACCGACGTGCGACCGATGGGGCGTACCGCGACGGGTGTGCGCGGAATCAAGCTCCGTGACGGCGACGAAGTGGTCGGCATGGCGATTGTGAAACCGGGCGCGAATCTTCTCACCGTCTGCGAAAACGGCTACGGAAAGCAGACGCCGTTCGGTCATGAAGACGCAATGGCGGAAGGTGCGGAAGACGAAAATGTCGAGATGATTCCTGAAAATGAAACCGTTTCAGAAGTCGCGGACGGAGAAAACGCTGAAAACTCGGAAGATACGGAAACGGAAGGAGCGGAAAATGCCGACTCCAGCGCGCGTTCCTATCGTCGTCAGACACGTGGTGGTATGGGTATCATGGATATTCGTACATCGAAGCGTAACGGCGAGGTGGTCGGAATCGCAGTCGTCTTCCCAGGCGAGCAGATTCTCATGATGACCGCGCGTGGCAAGATTCAGCGTATGAACGTTGATGAAGTCCGCGTGACGGGGCGTAATACGCAGGGTGTCCGGGTGATGAACATCGATGCAGATGACCGCCTCATCGCCGTCCGAGTTGTTCCGGTGGAAGAACATGATACGGGAAGTGACGACGAAGAATAAAAATAGTCTCCCATATTAGGGGAGGTGGCGAGCAAATGCGAGACGGAGGGGTTTGGTTGAATTGCTAAACCCCTTTTTATTGAATCATTAGAAATAGGTTGCCATGAACACGTTACAGCCGCTCCGACGTTCTGATATAAGCCATCTGACGGGTTTCAAAAACTGGAAAGGAAAGCGTTTTTTCCGGGAAATTCTGAAAAGTCGGACGGAAGAGGAAGTTGCGGAAGCATGGCGAGCGGCGGACGTGGCGGAGGAAGATTGGCGACTTTTAAACGAAATTGCGCGGGACGCTGGGATTTTTAATCGTAAATACTTCTTTCTGCCGGATGATGAAGTCGGTATCATTCTGGGACATTGGCTGAAACGCATCGCGGACAACATGGAGACGGAGACTTTTGCGTTCCAATGCGAAGGAAAGTTTCATCGTAATTTATCCGAAAATGGCGTCCAAATATGCTCAGAAAACATGACTCTTCTTGAATTTTGGCGAATTTTAATGGCATCACCGAAAGGAAAGCCGAAAAAAATCCGAATTACAGGCTACGCGATTATGGATATTTTTCTCCTCGCGCTTTACGCTCTTGGTATGATTGCTCTGGGACTTGTCGCGCTTTCGGCTATCTTTTTCAGTTTTTGTAACCTACTCGTAATCGTTGTAAAGTGGTTTCCGTAAAAAACATGACTTAAATCCCGTTATTTTCCGTTTTTTCTTCCATTTTCGTTTCTGTTTCCTTTTCTACATTCTTTTCTACATTCTTTTCTGTTTTTATTTCTGTTTTCGTTACCACATCCCCTTCAGTTTCTTCTTTCTTTTCCTCCTTCATTTTACGGTCGAGCAACGGCATAACGCTCCCGCGGTACAGTGCTTCCATCAGTGGACTGCTTTTCACCATTTTCATCGTCCGCCACGTCTGCTCCGCCTCGGTACCGTGGAGTTCCACCTCCATCGCGTTCCCTTGTGCGTCTACAAGTTGCGCCATGTATCGGAATTTTCCATCTTCCGTCTCTTCTCGGCGACAGTCCGCAATCTGAGCAGTATCCGCATCGAATTTATCCGGCGTAACGGTCTGTTGCACTTCCGTTTCGCGTGTCGATTCCAGATTCATTTTCTTGCCGATAAAGTCCGAAATTTCCTCGACTTTTTCCGTTCCCATTTTCTCTAAACGCCGTTTTTTTCCGACTAAATCGCTCATCGCTTCTTCTGGAGCAATTTCCGCTACATGTTCCATTTCACGCTGAATCTGATTCGTCGGATTCTGTTCCGCCTCGCGTAATTTCTCGGTATCTTGCCCCGTCCGTTTCGCTTCCCGTTCCAGAAGTTTCTGCTCCTTCTCCTCCGGCGTAAGTTTCGGACGCGGTGTCTTCTTTTTCTCCGTAATTTCCGTTTTTTGCGGTGTTTTCGACGTTTTCGGCACAGAAACCAACTCGGAACGGTTCTGGAAATAGAGAATCGAAAGAGAAACCAGAATCACGGACAAAATTCCTGCCGCAACCAAAACGGAAAGGCGATTCAGCGTCATTTTCATATTAGATTCCTCATAAAAAGGGGGAGAGGGAAGCATTTTTGAAAATACATTCCCTCTTCATTTCTTAAAAACTTTTCTATTTTCTCTATTTTATCGGTACAATTTCATACATGTGCGCTACCGGTTTTCGGAGTTTCAGTAACTCTTCCGTTTCTTGCGCCAGTTTTTCCTGCACTTCCGCACGGTTTCCCCAATTTTTCAGGTAGCCGGGGGTTTTATCCTCAAAATATCCACCCGTCTTGGAGAATTTCTCGTCATAAATCTTCTGAACTGCCGCCATGTCATCCGGATTTACCTGACGCAGACGCAGGAACCACCGGACGGCCGCATGGTCGCGGAGTTTCACTTCTGTTCCACGACGCTGTAAACCGAGCTTCCGCACGTTTTCCGCCTGCTGGAACTGTGGCGTTTTCGGATTCATCGCGAGATTTACACCCTGTGCGAGTTCTTCTGCTGTGTAGGTTCCGACCACATTTCCGTCGATTTTCAGCTCATAATTTCCTGCCGAGAGCGACTTGACCGCGAAAGTTTCCTGATTCAGCTCCTCCACAATCGGCAGTTCTTTCAGAATCGGATACGCCTCCGCATCCATCGGGAACGGCAACGCTTTTTCCAGAATCGTGCACGAGATTTTCCCGTCCGCGTCCTTTTTCAGTTCGGAAACCGTCGCATTTTCCGATCGTTCAACCGTCACGGACTTTTCAGCACCAGCGTCAGCATTCAGAACCACGTCGGAAACCAGTGCCGGCGCGCCCTGCGTTTTCAGGAACAGCCACGCCATCATCAGGTGTCCCTGCGCCTGCGGATGCACACGGTCCGGCCCAACGATGGTGTAACGTGGGTCATTCGCCTGCATTTTCGCATTAAAAGCAGTCATCGGCGCGTGAAAGTCCACGACATTTACGCTTCCCGCTTCCTTATTCTTCGCCATTTCACCCGCAAGCGTTTTCACAATTTCCGCGCATTTTCCCAGACCATCATTACAGCCGGGATTATTATTGTTACGGTCATTCACTCCCGTATGGTCGAACGGCGATGGCGTGATGAACATGAATGTCGGATTCAGTCTTTCCTGAAGCGTTCCAGCCAGTCTCTGCATGTTTTTCTCGTAATGAGTAAGCGCGGAACGCTGAGCAGCAAGATTCCCTTCCGACGGATTTTCGACATACTGTCCGCGATTGACGTCATTCATGCCGAACATGAGGACCACGACGTCTGGATTCCTGGCGAAAACGTCTTCCTCAATACGATTCATCGCTGCGCCGGCATTATCACCACCGACGCCAGCATTCAGGAAGGTAATATTTGCGTCGGGAAAGCGCGTGAGATAATAATCATAAATCATATAATGAAACCGTCCGCCGTGGGTAATGCTGTCACCGTAAAAGCAGACTTTCTGTCCATCCTGAAACACCGCCGCCGACACACCGAGCGTCATGAGCGTCAGAAAACAAAATGCGAAGAACGAAAAAATAAAACGTTTCACGGTAGGTACCTTTCTGGGATTTTTGTCCCGGTAATGATTTTAATTCAGCCTCCCCTTTTAGGGGAGATACCGCGTTAGCGGGGGAGAGGTCGGAGTGGAATTGCCAAAAAACATTTTCATAAATCGCACTTGCGCGACAGTCCTGAAAGGACTTTGTTTTACTAACTGTAGACTTTAGTCCGCAGTGGATTTTCTAAACACTAACGCCGAATTCTACCCTATCGGGAAGAATCGGCGACCCGTAAAGAATTTACGCTGGTGAGGAGGGAAACATTTTTGCAAAATTGTTTCCCCCTCACACTCCCCCTTCAAAAAACTTTTAATATTTATTCATTTTAAAGCAAGCAATCGAAGATTGCGATTAAAAGTTTTTTTGGAAGAGGGGCTGGGAGAAACCTATTTTGCAAAAACGGTTTCTCCCACGAGCGTCACGACATGACGGTTAGCAAGTTCCTCCCGACAGGGTGGAATCTTGCGTAATGAGTTTATCCTCTAAACACCAACGCCGAATTCTACCCTATCGGGAAGAATTGGCGACCCGTAAAGAATTTACGCTGGTGAGGAGGAAACATTTTTGCAAAATTGTTTCCCCTCACACTCCCCTTCAAAAAACCTTTTAATCGCGACTACGTCGCTTGTTTTTTTATTTATTTTTTTATTTTTTATTTATTCTTAAGCGTCGAATCCTTATCATTCCCCGTCAATTCACGGTATTTCGCGAACGTGACACCCTCTTTCGGCTGTCCGCCCCACATGAATAACGGTATCTCTTCCGGATTTTCGACCGGCTGAACGTATTCATTATGATTCAGCCCGAATTCGCTCACGCGCGGATTAAAGAACCAGACCATATGCTGTTTCGTCCGTCCTAAATAGTTATTTTCGTATCGGATTTTCCCGACTTTCGCGTTAAATCCATACGCAAGGAAGTGCGTCGCACGTTTATCCGGACGCTGGTCGTGACTCCAGCCGAAACCGGAATCGCGGAAGTCGCTGTTTTCGACGGTGAGCGATTCGACCGTCATGTCAGGACTGGTGAACCAAATTTCGTAGCACTGTTCACACTTTTCGCACCGATTCCCACGCCATACCATGTCTTTCAGCACGCCGGCACCCGGTCCCTGATTCGTCATGGCGGTATCATAAATCTGGTAGAAATAGTTATTTTCGATTAACAGGTCTTCATTTCCTTCCCAGAACTCAATTCCGTTTCCGTACCGCGTCGGAATTGGTCCGCGAGTGTAAAGCCAGCTTCCGCCAATCCAGAGAAAATCGTTTCCACGCACGACGCAGTGTTGACAGCCCGGTCCGCCACGCAGTCCGTGACCGCCAGAATACGCGAAAGTGAGACCTTCTACCAGAATATGATGCTGTTTTCCGAGGTCGAACAGGTTACACTTCCCTGCCGCCTCCATCATGGAATACACGCGCGCGGGGTTTTCGTCCGACTTAAAATAGAGACGCGAATTAGGAATGTCATAATAATAGTCTCCGACAGCCGCCAATTTATCGACGCCCCAGCGTTTCCATGCGGTAATTTCGCAATCTTTCTGGTTTTCCGTCCCTTTTTTCTTCATGATGATGTTTCCCACCTCGCGGAAAAGTCCAACCGACTTCACTTCCGCAAGCTGAGCACTCACCGGCATGAACGAAAACTCGGAATTTTTCGGTAACATCGGTCCGATAAAAAACGAAACACGCGCGTTATTCTTCATTTCCGTTACCGTCGTGCGCAGAACCACGTCGAATTCAGTCCACTTTTCGCCAACCGTCCAAGAACTTTTCACCAGCGAGCCGAAACCGCCCCACGGACTGGTCGCCTGAATGATTCGGAACGCGCGGACCAATTCCTGCGACTTTTTATCGTCTAGCAGGTTTTTCTCGGAGCCGTCCTGCGTCAGTCGTGCACGGAACTGGAAGCGTAACCCCATTTCCGGCTCAATTTTAAACGCCGCATAATTCAGCTGAATGTCGCAGTCGCGTTTCGTCGCTTCATGTGTCGAAATCGTGTAAACCTTCTTCCCGCTCGTGGTTTTCTTAACTTTCCAACTTGTTTTCGCGACACCTTCCGTGTAACAGCTCCAATTTCCTGTCCAGAACTCCGAATAATCGCCTTTCACCTCGACTTCATCCGGTTTCGTCGCCCAAATTCCCGGCTCCACTTCCGTCCAGAGTTCCTCTTTCGTTAGGTCTACACTTCCCCAGAGTGCCGGATTTTCCCCCTCTCCATACCTCGTATATGTAATCGGTTTCCCTTCCTCACCACTGTGGGTTGGGCGAATTGTACCACGCCAGACCTGTCCCGCACGCAGAGAAATTACGTCACCGGGCTGAAATGGATGCTGATTCACATTTTTCAGCGTTTTCCACGCCTTTTCAGGTGATGTTCCAGGATTTTCATCCGCTCCCATCTCCGCATCCACGTAATAATTTTCCGCAGATAACACTCCGACCGTTACGAAAGTACAGATGACGCACATGCCGACGCCAATCACCATAGAACGGAGCGCAAAAACCATTTTTTTTCTCATAGGTGGGTTTTCTCCTTATTAAATCGATAAATTAAATAGGGCCCATTTCTAAAATCTAGAAAGCGACATATTTTATACTTAACACACTATAAAATTCAGATTTTCGTTGTTTCACACTACGGAAATGATTACTGGAAGGATACTCTTCCCTGAATTTATAAAGTATGATTCGTATACGCCACAGGAGAAGGTAAACACCATACCTCCATTTTCTTTTATTGTAGCATACTCCCGAAAAACGTAAACCGGGGAGAAAAAATTTTAGGCGAAATTTCCAATAAAAATTCCGCCTTTTTAGACCCAATACACTATAAAATTCCGCTTTACCGTCGTTTCACGTTGCTGAAACGATTATTGGAGGGGCCAACCTTCCCTGGAATTTCAAGTGGAATCTGTATAATCATTTTCAATTTATGAAAAGAAGATTACTGCGATTTTCAGTTAGCACGTACCAATTCATACCAAATCGTCTTATATTCAGGCGAAAGTGTGAATATGATCCCCTCTTCCGTTGCACGAATCGGAACTTCTACACGGCGCGAGCCATCCGGTGCAAGCGCGTAACATTTCCAGGACGCTTTTCCACCTCGAATTTTCACCTCCATCGGCACGCCTTCACACAGCGTCGGCGTCGTCCCCCAATTTGCGCGGCAGGTAATTTTATCCTGCCCAAGGTTCTCGAATTCCTGTCCGGTATTTCGGAAGAATCCCGTCAGCGCGATGAGCGTCCGTTTTTCGTCTGCATCCGTCATTGAGAAGGTACACCAATCGAGTCTCGTTTTACCAGGCTGAATCGTTATGTCGCCCATATCGAAAGTCCGTCCGGCGACGAAACCGGTGAAGATTTTCGTTTTCGGCGTGTTAACGGTAAAATATCCTTTTCCCTCCAGCTCGCAGTTGACGTAAAGTTCACCCGTCTCGTTCCGGAACCACTTTTTCTCAGGTCCGCCGAAGTCCGCGGGCAACTCATTCCACCCGCTCACGCATTTCACGCCCTCAGGAATTTTCCACCCTCGGCTACCATTTTCAGGAACGTTTCCATTTTCAGGAACG
>JAUNAI010000117.1 GCA_030527705.1 Planctomycetia bacterium
AACCATCCAAGCAGAACCGAGGTATCCAGTCCGCCCGAGTACGCCAGCACACATGATTTCATGATTACTTGCCTTCCGTTTAAGTTATGGTAATAAAGATATAATAATATCAATTAGTATTATTACACTTTCCCCAATTTTTGCAAGGGGGAGTGGGATAATTTTTGCGAAATTCTTCCATTTTCACAAAATTTTACACCTGATACACCGCAAAATCTTACTTTACCATTATTTCGCGTTGCGGAAATAATTATTGCCCCCTTTTCTAAATTTTAAATGAAATCTTATCCTTTCCGTGCCACGTAAATCTCCGCGACCTGACTGAATTTCTCATGCGTAAGGAGTTCTAAACCAGAATGCTCTATTAGTCCACACATAATCCAGCTAAAAGTACTGTATTCTTTCGCAATATGTCCTAAAAGCGCAGTTTTCATCACCTCACCAAGTGCGTCCGTACAGAGCGTCGGCACATATTCTGCCATTTCTCCCCCTTCACACGGAAACGTGACATCCACAAGAATGAACACTCCGCCCGGTTTCAGTGTGCGTCGGATATTCGCCAGAGCCTCCCCCTTCCAGACGTCTGGAAGATGATGCATCGCGAGGCTCGACACAACCGCGTCGTACCGTTCCAGTGGAAAATCATACGTCAGGAATCCTGCATGAATCAGCTCCACGTTAGCAATCCCCATCGGCTTCATCTTCTCTCCTGCAACCTGAAGCATCGCCTCAGCCGCGTCCAGAGCCGTCACATGAGCACACCGAGTCGCCGCAGTTCGTGCAAAAGCGCCCGTCCCTGTTCCGATTTCCAGAATGTTCGCCGAGGAAAGTGAAACGGGGAGAAGTTTTTCCAGTCGGTCGAGAATATTCTTATTTTCTGCTGGAATATCGCGGACTTTTCCGTGACGCTCTTCATATTCCGCCGCCTGTGTAGCTGCGTTATAATCCATAACGGAATTAATCTTCAACTCATCATACTGCCATTCCGGACGTGTTTTGGGCATGGGATACCTCTTATACTTTACATGATACTTTTACTTTTTATACATTTTTATCATCTTTATCGTCATTCTCCTCCTTTCTGAAACATAAAATTGATGAAATACCAGAAAAATTCCTCGTCACTCGCTCTCTCCCTCTTGAAAAAAACACGATTGTGGTGTAAACTGGAAAGAGAAGATAAATTTACTCACATTTTCACTTTAACGGAGTTTTAAAATGCGTATTCCCTTCCTGAATCTTTTATTTTCCGGAGTCGTACTGTTCACGCTCTCTGGTTTCTGTGTGGGTGCCGAGACGGAGAAAGTCGCGTCACCGGACGGAAAAATCATGCTGACACTTGCGGGCGAGACGGAAAATCCGACTTATTCCGTGACTTTTAACGGAAAAACCGTCGTTGCGCCGTCGGTGTTAGGGCTGGACGCGGAGCCCGCAATTCGCTCTCTGCGCGTGGTGAAAACGGAACGGAACAGTGTGAATTCCTCCTGGAAACCGATTTGGGGTGAATATGCGCAGATTCCGGACATTTATAATGCGCTCTGCGTAACCTATGAAGACGCTTACGGAATCCATTTCGGACTGGAAATCCGCGTATATAATGAGGGTTTCGCCTTCCGTTACGGACGGGATACGGAGAAAACACGGACGGTTCTTGGCGAGAAAACGGAATTTCGTATTCCTCAGGACGTGCGTGTTTACCCGATTAACTGGACGGAAGCGACTTTCCCGGAAGATGGCGTCGCGTTTCAAGATTTTAAGGAATCCAGTCCGCCGCTGACGGGGAAATTTTCCGACGGTCGTGCGTTTTCAATTATGGAAGCATGTGCAGTCGATTATCCACGTCTCCGCTGGAAGAAAAACGAGTCGGGCGCCGTCACGCCGGTGATTCGAAAAACGGAGTGGAAAGCGAAAAGTAAAAACGCGGAAAACACAGTGAGTTCAGGAAACGCAGAAAACACGGAAAATACCGAGGATTCTCGATTCGCATGGACGCCGTGGCGGGCGATGATGCTGGCGGAGAATGAAGCGGAACTGGTCGCGCATGAGTATTTTATTTTTAACCTGAATCCGCCGTGCGACGTGGAACAATTCGCGTGGGTGAAACCGGGAAAAACGATCAGTAACGAGATGAACTGTCAGATTCGGCAGAAAGACCTGTGTAGTATGGTCGATTTTGCCGCGGAAAATGGAATCCGTTACGTGCAGATTGACTGGGGCTGGTACGGAACGGAATATAAATACACCGACGCGGAGTGCGAGGAGTGGGCGAAAAACAATCCTGAACACGCAGATGACCCGACGTGGCGGAAGAATACGCAGCCTGACCCACGGAAAGTCGCGGAAGGGCGAATCCCCTATTTTCCACGGTTTCACGCAAGCACGTACGTCGATATGGACATCGAGAAACTCGTCGCTTACGGGCGTGAGAAAGGTGTCGGAATCTGCCTTTATATTAATGACCGGATGCTGAAAGCGTATGACATCGACGAACTTTTCGCGATTTACGAAAAATGGGGACTTGTCGGGCTGAAACCGGGATTCGTCGCATATGGAAGTGCGCAGGACACGAACGACATTCGCCGACTTTCGGAAATCGCCGCGAAACATAAGTTGTGGTTGTGCATCCATGACGCTTATCTCCCCGACGGTTCCGCGCGGACGTTCCCGAACGTTCTGAATGTGGAAGGTGGCGGTGGTCAGGAAGGGAATCACCCTGCGTATCACGACACGGTTTTGCCGTTTACTCGCGGACTGGTGGGACCTTTCGACTTCACGCCCGCCATGTTTTTCCGGGGTCGGTCGAACTGCCATCAGCTGTCGTTGCTTGTGACGCTGTACGCGCCATCTCACGTAATTCGTAGCGGCTGGAACATCCGGAATAACCAGACCGGTAACGCTTTCGGCACGGAAAAAGAATGGTTCGCGGCAGTCGGTTCCGAGTGGGTCGACACGAAAATCCTCGACGCGGAAATCGGACGGAGAATCGTAACTGCCCGAAAAACGGCGGATGGCGAATGGTTCCTTGGCGCGACCAACGGTTCACGCACGCACACATCCACGATTTCGCTTTCTTTCCTCGACCCAGACCGGGATTATGAGCTGACACTCTGGACCGACGCGGAAGAAACACACGGTGAGTTCCGTGGCACGGTTAAAACGGTGAAAAAAGTCCGTTCCACCGACACGATTGACCTCCCGATGAAAGAAAATGGTGGCGCGATCGGAATGATAAAATAGAAGTTGAATAGTTTCCCATTCTAGGGGATAAAGTAAACACAGACGCAGTGAAAAAATAAAAGTTAAAAGGAGAAATTTAAATTGTCACGAAATACAGAGATTCAGAATCGTTTACAATTCGCGGTAAAAATGGCGGAAAAAGCGGGCGAGAACACACTTAAATTCTTTCAGAAAAAGAATTTTGATGTGGAAATGAAAAAGGATGAGTCACCTGTCACTGTTGCGGATAAAAGTACCGAGAAATTGATGCGGGAAATGATTGCGGAAGCGTTCCCAAACGACGAAATTCTGGGAGAGGAAATGCCGCTGAAGCCTGGTAATAGCGGATTTCAGTGGATTCTCGACCCGATTGACGGCACGAAAGCGTTCATTCACGGTGTGCCACTTTACGGAACACTTGTGGGAATCGTTTTTCAGGAAGAAGCCGTCGCGGGTGTGATTCGGATTCCGGCGCTCGGTGAGTGCGTTTATGCGGCAACTGGTAGCGGTGCGTGGTACCAGAAAAACGGTGAATCTCCCGTCCCTGCCCGTGTTTCGGAGGTAAAAACGCTCTCGGAAGCGCTCGTCCTAACGACGGAAGAGAAAACGCTGTACGTCTCGAAATGTGGTATAAATCGTTACGAGAACTGGAAAACTCTCATGATGAATGCTCGTCTTGCGCGGAACTGGGGTGACTGTTACGGTTACATGCTCGTGGCCACGGGACGTGCGGAAGTGATGATTGACCCAGAAATGAGTGTGTGGGACACTGCGGCGCTCATGCCGATTATTCTGGAAGCGGGAGGGAAATTCACCGACTGGAAAAATGTACCGACCTACCAATCCGGAGATTCCGTCGCCACGAACGGTGTAATTCATGAGGAAGTCATGGCCGCACTGATACAGAATTAGGAAAGAAAGATGATGAAATAAAATGAGAGGGTAACAAAAGGCGGTGCAAAAACGCATTGTCTCTTGATTTACTTAAAATTTTGACAAAATTTCCTAAAATTTATTAAAATTTCCGATTTCATGGGTGGGGAACCCTTGCACTTCGGAAAAAAAGAGGTATAATAAAAGAAATTGTTGTAAATGGTGTTTCAAAATCCAATTTCAAGGAGAATTCCATGTCCATTTCCCGCCGTAATTTCGTGAAAGCTGGCGCGGTCGCCGGTCTGGCTGCTAGTGGTCTTTCCCTCGCCCGTTCCGCTCACGCTGAAGGTTCTGACATTATTAAAATCGGTCTCGTTGGCTGTGGCGGTCGTGGTACCGGTGCTGCTCACAATGCGTTAGATGCCGATCCGAACACGAAAATTGTCGCAATCGGCGACCTTTTCGCGGACCGTGTGAAAGCCTGTGCTGCAAGCCTGAAAGACAGCTACGGAGAACGTGCTCCGTTGACCGACGACTGCTGTTTCAGTGGTTTCGACGCTTATAAATCTGTCATTGAGAAGTGCGATGTCGTGTTGCTTTGTTCTACGCCGCACTATCGTCCGATTCATCTCCGCGCGGCGGTTGAAGCCGGCAAACACGCGTTCTTCGAGAAGCCGGTAGCGGTCGATTCGGAAGGCGTTCGGAGCGTTTTGGAAAGTGCCAAAATTGCGAAAGAAAAAGGTCTGACCATTATCTGTGGTCTCTGCTGGCGTTATCACACGGCAGTCCAGGAAACCATGGCACGTGTCATGGACGGTGGTATCGGTGATGTTCTTGCTATGCAGGAAACTTACCTGACCGGTAAACTCTGGACGCGCACCCGTCAGCCTGACGATACGGAAATGATGTTCCAGAATCGTAACTGGTACAACTTCTGCTGGCTTTCTGGTGACTTCAACGTCGAACAGCATGTTCACTCACTCGACAAGGCGATGTGGGTCATGGGCGACAAACCGCCGGTCTGCGCATGGGGTGTTGGTGGTCGTGCGGTCCGCGTCGAACAGCCTGCGTATGGCGACATTTATGACATGATGGGCGTTACCTATGAGTGGGAAAACGGTATTAAATGTCATGCATTCTGCCGTCAGCAGAATGGTTGCTTCAACGACACGAGCGACCAGTTCATCGGTACAAAAGGTTATGCCAGTATTCTCGGTCATACGATTTGGGACGCGAAAGGTAACGTGGTTTGGAAGTATCGCGGACGTGGTTGCGACATGTATCTGGAAGAACATAAAGTCATGTTCAAGTCCATCCGCAACAGCGAAGCTCGTAACGACGGCATGACTGGCGCATATAGTACCATGTTGGGAATTCTTGGTCGTGAAGTCTGCTACACTGGTAAACGGATTAGCTGGGACGAAATGATGAACTCCAAGATGAACCTTGCTCCGACGGCTTACGCAGTAGACGGAAATCCGCCGACGATGCCGAACGACAAGGGCGAATATCTCGTTCCGTTGCCGGGTACTGGAAATCGTGTAATCTGAGTCTTTAATTCTCATAGCAACACGATATTAGAGTGAAAATCGTTGAACTCAATTCCCTCATAATTGTGGGGGAATTGAGTATTTTATTAATAACGGAATTCCGCATGATGAAGTATCATTTTCTGTTTCTTTCTCTCTTTTTTCTTTTTTTGGTTATGCCGATTTGGGCAGAAACTCCGACAGCAGGAACATTAATGATAAAGACGGTTAACGGAATTGAATATCGTTTTCGTTGGTGTCCGCCGGGCGAGTTTCTGATGGGTAGCGCGGACACGGATAAAGAAGCGTTTCGTTACGAAAAACCGCAGCATCCGGTTCGATTCCGTGAAGGTTTTTGGATACTGGAAACGGAAGTGACGCAGGAAATGTGGTTCAGCGTTATGGGAACAAATTCAAGTACCTTTCAAGGAAAAAAATATCCTATAGAATACGTAAGTTGGTATGAATGTGTGGATTTTTGCAATGCAATTTCTGAAAAATTGCGTGAATCCGGCATGGTGGAAAAATCTGAGGAATCAGAGAATTTCAATGTGTCCGTAAAATTACCCACGGAGGCGCAGTGGGAATATGCTTGTCGGTCGGGAACGAAAACACCATATTCCGGAACGCTGGCGAAAATAGCGTGGTACGGTGAGAATCTTGATTCTGGTTCGTCCCATGAAGTTGCGCAAAAAAAACAGAATGCCTGGGGAATTTATGATATGCACGGAAATGTAAGTGAATGGTGTTCTGATTTCTATTATGATTCTTATCTTGACCTGGCAGGAGAAGTTACATCGGATTCTTCGCACACTAAAATGGAGAAAAAGAAGGATAAACGCAGAAGAACGAGCGAGGACAACGCAAAATCTTCCTTAAGCGCCGATTTAACGGCCAAAGAACGTGCAGACTGGTTGCAAAACGCGTCAGTTCCACAATTATTAATGCGTGGAATAGAAGGAAAGTTGACGCCGTATGACTCATGGAATAGCGTGGAAGAAGACAAAAAAATTTATGAAAATGAAGTCCAAAGCATACCCGATTTAATCGTTTGGGAAAATCCCGCAGGACCAAAAACGGGAATTGAACGCGTTGTACGTGGCGGCTGGTGGGGAAGTAGTGCACGATTTTGTCGCTCAGCCTCCCGTGACTATTTCATGCCGACCTTTCGTGACCGTAGTCTCGGTTTCCGAATCATGCTCGTGTTCGAAAACGCTACGACTTCAGAAACTTCACACTCTTCCGATGCGTCCGATGTATCCGGCGGAACCAGCATTCTAGACACTCAAGAAATTCCAGAAGAAAAGTAATAACGCCCCCCCTTCCAAAAAAAGAAAAATCGGTTACGATAAAAATATTAATAAACAGTACTGATAAGAAACGCTGATAAAAGAATCAAAATGGTATTTATTCCCTACCTAAATAGAAAAAGGAGAACTTTCATGAAAAAAACAGGTTTAGGCATTTTATGTCTGATTTCCTTCCTGATTTTCTGTCTATTTCTGAGCGTAGCGCAGGTTATGGCGGCACCGGAATCTGTCACATACGTTTTAACGTTTAAAGACGGACGCCCTGCGGAAACACGGACGGCACCGCTCGTGTGTAAGGAAAATGTTCAGTATCTGAACATCCCGGCAAGCGACATTCCAGAAGGTGTGAAAACGGTTAACGTTCACCATCCGTGGGCGGAGGCGAAAGCGGGAGAAGAAGGTTTCTACATCTTCTGTTCCGGCATGTACGGCACGTTTAAAGAACGAAAAAACGCACGTTATACCAATCCGCATGTCGTGATGCCACTCATCGGCGTAAAAACTCCGCGTGGGGCGCTCGCGATGATTATGACCGGTCTGCGTTACGAAGCGAAACACATCGCTGACCTGAAAGATGGAGTGTACAAGATTTATCCGTCGTACGACTTGACAAATCTCGTGAATGATAAGGTTTACTCGGATATCGGAATCGAATTCCATGAACTGCCGGAGACTGCGACGTATGCGGATGTGGCGCGGACGTACCGAAATTATCAACTCTCAAATGGCGTGGTGAAACCGCTCAAGGAGCGAATTACAGGTCGTCCAGAGCTGGAATACGCGGCGGGTGCGATGGAAATCCGTGTCCGAATGGGCTGGAAACCGGTTCCGTCTCCGGTGAAGGAGCAGACGGCGGAAACCGAGCCGGAGATGAAACCGGTGATTACTTTCGACCGTTTTAAAGAAATCGTGGACGAATTTAAGCGTCAGGGCGTCGACCGTGCCGAATTCTGCCTCGTTGGGTGGAACATCGGCGGACATGACGGACGTTATCCGCAGATTTTCCCCGCAGATCCGCGTCTTGGAGGAACGGAGAAGATGAAAGAGGCGGTTAAATACGCACAAGATAAAGGTTTCCAAGTCGTCTGTCACACGAATTACTCCGACGCTTACAGTGTCTCGCACATCGCGAATCGCTGGGACGAAAACTATCTCCTCCGCAAAAAGGACGGCAACACGAACACCTACACAACGTGGGGCGGTGGCGCCATGTACGAAACTTGCCCGGAATGTATGTTTAAACGGTTCCCACAGGAAGATTTCCCCGCGCTCTCCGCGTGTGGTTTCCGTGGTGTCCACTATATCGACGTTTACTCAACGGTGAATCCGCGTACGTGCCACAGTAAGGACCATCCAGCAACGAAAGAGGATTTCGCACACTGGACCCGCGAGATTTTCGCTAAAACTCAGCGCGACCTAGGCGGAATGGGGTCCGAGGGCGGTTTCGACTATGCAATTTCCAATCTGGATTATGGACTTTACATCACGTTTTACGTCCCGACGAAACCGGCCCCAGCGTTGATTGACCGACACACTCCGTTCTGGCAGATGGTGTATAACGGAATCGTGCTGAGTAACCCGTACACGACCACGACGAACTACACGATTAAGGATGAACTGACCCGTCTGAAGCTCGTGGAATTCGGCGGACGTCCGATGTTCTATTTTTACAGCAAGTTCCGTTCTTCCGGCTCGAACTGGATGGGCGACGCGGATATTAATTGTGGAACCGAGGAAGAGTTACGTAACTCCGTTGCGGCTATTAAACGCGGCTACGACGAATTCGAGTCGATGAAGGAACTCCAGTACGAATTCATGGAAGACCATTATGAAATCGCACCGGGTATCTTCTGTACCGTTTTCGGAAATGGTACGCGAATCGTCACGAACTACACCGACGCCGATTTCCTCCACGATGGAAAGACGGTCAAGTCGATGGATTACGTAATTTTAAAGAAATAATTTTTTAATTTAATTGTGAAGGATAATTCACGATTAAAGAAGATAATACGTATGTAACGCATATGCGTGAACCCGTAATGGAGCGACCGGAGGGAGCGTAATTAGGAAACGTTCCATTTCTCTTTTACGGGTTCCTCTAAATTCCTGCGGAATTTTAGCTAATTATCATTTACTAAAATGAGGCGCATAAGGACTCTCTTTCCCTGAAATTTACAGTGTAATTGGTAGAAAATTTAAAATAATTCTGGAAAAAGTGCCCCTCATTTCATCTTCTCTCACTGAAACGCATTTTATTTTCTCAGTGTGACAATTAATTTAAAAAAATTTTATTTAAAATCTGTTTTTTCTCCTTCTCCCCCCTTGAAAAAAATCGGCAAATCGATTAAATTAATGGAATACCTTACGTTTTATGTACAGACTAAAAAAGCTAATAAAAATGGAAAATCACCAAAAAATGACAGTTCAAAATCCAGATAACATCCGATTTCTCATACCGTCCTCAGCCGGAGAGCGTATTATTCTGCATGTCCAAGAAATCGAATTTCCATTTCGTTGGTGTCCAGCTGGTGAATTTTCCATGGGAAGTCCCTCTTCTGAGAAAGGTCGGACTGTCTGGGAAACCCGACACCGCGTCACGCTCTCACGTGGATTCTGGATACTTGAAACAGAAGTAACGCAGTCCATGTGGGAAACGGTCATGGGAATAACGATTATCCAGCAAGCAGAAAAAATGCTTCATGACGACACCGTTTACGATTTTAATAACGGCAAGAGAACTATCCGCGAACTTCACCATTTTTCGCGTGACCAAGAACTTACCACTCTTCTCTGTGGTCTAGGTTCCGATTATCCTGTTTATTACGTCAACTGGTTGGAGTGTATGGAATTCTGTCAGAAACTTTCCGCGACTTTCGGAGTTACTTTCCAACTTCCAACTGAAGCGCAGTGGGAATATGCCTGTCGGGCGGGGACCCAGACGCCGATTTATAATGGAACCTCGAAATTAAAGGATTTTCATCACGTTCCACGTCTCGACACAGCTGCATGGTACAGCGGAAATAGCATGCAGGAATTCACACAAAAATCATTCTCTATGTCAGGAAAACCTCAGATTCTGCGTGCGACACTCCTTCCCGGAAGTCCACGTGGTACGCATCCCGTCGGAAAAAAATTACCCAACGCATGGGGACTTCACGACATGCTCGGAAATGTCTGGGAATGGTGTTATGACTGGTTCAGCTCTTACGGAAAAACACCGGTTCTTGACCCGACCGGTCCGGAAAATGGCGAAAATCGTGTTTTTCGTGGAGGTGGATGGGATTATGACGCCCGATTCTGCCGCTGTGCATTCCGAAGTGGAATGGCTCCGACCGTCAGAAATAACCATCTTGGCTTCCGTTGCGTTTTTATACCCCAGAAAAAGTAGAATGAATCTCGCGCATATAGCCTGTTTTTTCGGAAAAGAAAAATTTTATATATCCGACACACTATAAAATTTCACTTTCCCATCATTTCGCGTTGCAGAAATAACTACCGAAAGGACAGCCATTTCCTGAATTTTCAAGTAGAATCATTTCAAGTAGAAACAATATAGTATGTCAAGGATAAAATCCTCACGAGCTCCATTCCATGCTTTATTTTACGCAAGGAAATAGAACATACTTCTCCTTAAAATTTCAGATAAAGCGCATATCCGTTATAAAGAGAAAGTTCGTATTATCCGCAATTATATTTTCGGCATGAACAACCGGCTTTCACGGTAAAAACGTTGCAACTGATGTAACGTAGTATTTCTCTTTTCTTTCAAAAAAATTCCGCTACACTTCCGATAAAACGATGGCAGGAACTGTTTTTCGTCGGAATACAGAACTCGTGCATGGAGTATCTCTTGACTAATTGGAGTAAAAATGCGAAAAGAAATCGGAAGGTTGGGATGCCGTTGGATGCGTGGTTGTGCAGTAATTGCGGTAATTCTGGAAACTTGTCTTGTCACTCAGGGAGCGTTGGCGGAGCGTTATGCTCAGCGTGAAACACAACTTCAGTCAGCTCAGATAACACGGTCAGCTCTGGTAGCTCAAACAACACGAGTAACTCAGATAAGTCAGACGCCTCAGTCGATTCAGCCAGTCCAGTCGATTACCACGTCTAAGGGGAAAGAAGGAACGCAGAAATATGTATTACCGGGAGTAGATTCAGACTCGCCAGAGATGGCTGGTCGAAATACGCTTCCGGTGGATCTCGCGATGGCGCTGGATTCTGCGACTGCGACAGGGGGGCGACCGCTGGTGATTCCGGGAGTCGAGCCGAAATGCCACTGGTTTACAGAGTGGAATGATGCACTTCACGCGTCGAAAGGGCTTAACCGCCCCTTATTGGTCCATTTCTCCATGGAGTACTGCGGGCCGTGCAAGCGGATGGAAGAGACGGTTTTTTCAGAAGAAACGATTCAGATGTTGGCGGGGTCTTATTTCGTGCTTCTGAAAATTGACGGGAATAAAAATCCCACGATTCGGGATCGATTCGGCGTAAAAGCGTTCCCCTCGGATTTCGTCGTATTACCAGACGGGAAAATTCTGGCACGTCACACGGGTTATCAGGACCGCACGAAA
>JAUNAI010000473.1 GCA_030527705.1 Planctomycetia bacterium
TTCTTGTGATGCTTTTAGGGGGTCTCTTTCCGTTTTAGGAGGTACTGTATAATTCGCAGTGGGGATACGGACACTTCGTCCACAGGATATATTAAACATTTTCGTGCTCAATTTTATTAATTTACATAAGTAGGGAAGAATGTATTCCTTAAAAACACACTATTTTTTTCTATGATTGCGGACAAGGTGTCTGCGTGCCTAGTTAATCAGCGTCTACTTTAGTAAATTAAAACCGATTTCACTTTTTTTCAAGTTTTTCACAGAGAGATGCTTGAAAGTTTCCGATAATTCTGGTATAATAGATAGTTATAAAGAAAAACGAATAAAATAATATAAAATGGAAACACCTCCCCTTTTAGGAGAGGTACACTCACAGAGGGTGAGGGGTGGAATGGAAGTCTTTAATAGACGAATAGAAACACAGAGTTTTTTACTGATTCCACTTGAAAATTTAGCGAAGGCGGCCCGTTCGGTAGTCATTTCAGCAACGTAAAATATGCTAAAGCAAAATTTTATCGTATATCGGGTATAAATAAAGGGGAACGGTCATAAATACCGCTTTTCAGAGTACATGACTATCTCCTCCGGTGCTCCGCACCACCTCTTCTTTTAGGAGAGGTTTAGGTTTTAATCTAAACCCCAACACCGAATTCTACCCTTTCGGGAGAAATCGGCTACCTGTAGAGAATTTCCGGTTGTGAGTGGGGAACATTTTTGTAAAATTGTTTCCCACTCAAACTCCCCCTTCAAAAAAATTTTAATATTTATTCGGCTTTTTCTTCTCTTACTTTCCCAGAGGAATCCGAAATGGCAGTTGAGCAAGAATATCAGGTTGTCGCACGACGTTACCGACCACAAAATTTCGGCGAGCTGATTGGGCAGGAACATATCGCCAAAGCACTCGCCAACGCAATTCAGAATAACCGCATCGGGCACGCGTACCTTTTCACCGGCGCGCGCGGTGTTGGGAAGACTTCTTCTGCACGAATTTTCGCAAAATCGCTCAACTGCGTGAATGGTCCGACCGCGACCCCCTGTAATGTGTGTGAAATCTGTCAGGGAATCACTGCCGGAGAAGACCTCGACGTGATTGAAATCGACGGCGCAAGTAATCGCGGAATCGATCAGATACGTACGCTAATTCAGAATGTGAACGTCCGCCCCGTCCGCGCCCGGTTCAAGATTTACATTATCGACGAAGTGCACATGCTCACGAATGAGGCATTTAACGCGCTTCTCAAGACGCTGGAAGAGCCACCGGAACACGTGAAATTTATTTTCTGTACGACGGAAGTGAATAAAATTCCGATTACGATTCTCTCACGGTGTCAACGTTTCGACTTCGCGGGTATCGGAACCCTTGCCATCGCGAATCGGCTTCAGGCGATTGTCACGAATGAGGGACTTACGGCGGAACCGGAGGCGATTCGGCTTCTCGCACGTCGCGCGAATGGCTCGATGCGCGACGGTCAGTCGTTGCTGGAACAGTTACTTGCGTTTACGTCCGGAACAATTACGCTTCAGGACGTTCATCAACTTCTTGGAACGGCGAACGATGAGGTTTTAGTCGAGATTTTACGGAGTATCGGTAAGAATGAGCCGTCGGCGATTTTACGGCTTCTCGACGCGATGTTACAGCAGGGAACCGACCCAGGACAGCTTCTTGAGCAACTTTTCGGGTGTCTGCGCGACCTAATGGCGATTCTGGCGGGGTGCGGGAGCGAAAGTTTTCTCTTTTTGCCAACCGACTGGGAGGAAGAGGCGACGCAGTTGGCGAATCAGATGGGGTTGGAAATGGTTCTTGCCGCCATGCAAATTACGGACCACACGCTTACGCGGATGAAAATCAGCACGCAGGGACGCTTGCTCGCGGAAATGGCGTTCGTGCGGATATGTGCGCTCCAGAATCTGGACGATTTAGCGACGCTCGTGACGAAAATCCAGGCAGAACGGCAACCGGGAATGGAAGAAAGTAACGTAAAAACGGGAAACTCCCCGATTTCGATTTCTTCTCCAGTTTCGGCGCACCCTCCAGTCTTGGCATCTCCCCCTATTTCTGCACCTTCTCCAGTTGCGATACCTTCCACGGCTTCGATACCTTCCCCGGCACAAAATCCGGCACAAAAT
>JAUNAI010000008.1:0-9716 GCA_030527705.1 Planctomycetia bacterium
CCATTTTATCATTTTAACCCTTTCGGGAAGTGAGATGACTGTAGAAAAGGCACACGAAACAGACGGTGGAGAGAATGAACCCTTGCTGGAAACAGTATGGGAAGAGGTTCGTCTGGACGAAACGGTGTCTTCGTATTCACGGATTGCGGAGATTAGCCTTTATTTTGAAAAGACGTGGACGGTAACCCGACCGTTTCCGATAGAAGAGGCACTTCTGCTTGTTGAGGAGGAGTTGCGGGAAGAGCTTTTTGTCTGCGTTTTGGAGATAGATATTTCGCTGGGGATTCAGCATGGGGCTATTCTGAGCCGAGAAGACTATATTCGGCGTTTTCCTCAGTGGGAGTCGCAGATAGACACGGTAGTTTCGCAGTTCGACACACAGACGATTACGGGTTACGGACGTCTTGGGAAACGGATTGGACATTATTTGATTCAGGACGTTCTCGGAAAAGGTGGAATGGGAATCGTCTATAAGGCATGGGATGAGGCTTTTCAGCGGACTGTGGCGATTAAGTATCTGTTACCACAGTGGAAGCAACAACCACAGAGTATTGAGTTGTTTCGTCGGGAAATTGCGTTGCTGGGGCAGTTACACCGGACCCCGTTTATCCAGGCGTATGATACCGGAGAGGATGGAAATTTTCAGTATCTTGTAATGGAATACGCGGATGGTGTGGATCTTGCGAAACATGTGAAGAATAATGGGCCGATGGCGTTTCTAGAGGCGGCGGAGTATATTCGTCAGATTGCGGAAGGATTGCGTGAGGTCCATGCGTTAGGGATTATTCACCGAGATTTGAAGCCGGAAAATGTGATTTTGAGCTCGGATGGAACGATTCGGATTCTGGATTTGGGTCTGGGAACGTTTCAGCAGGCGAGTGCGAATAAAGAAGCATCGGAAGTTGCTGGACGGTTGCAGGCGATGTCGTTTGATTCCACAACGGGTTCGCAGGCCGCGAAGCGGACAGTGGTGGGAACGCCAGCGTATCTGGCTCCGGAAGCGTTTTTGACGCCAGATGAAATTGGTGCACCGAGTGATATTTTTAGTTTGGGGGGAACGTTTTTTTATCTGTTGTCGGGAATTTTGCCGATACGGTGGCGGAATCCGTTGGCGGTGACAATTAAGAAGGTGGTTCCGCTGAAGGAGTATTTTGCGAGTAATAATATTTATCTTCCGGCGGAGGTTCTGGGGATTCTGGAAAAGATGCTCGCGATGGACCCAGAGAAACGGTATCAGTCGGCTGGTGAAGTGTGCGCGGAATTAGAGACGCTTATCGAGCGGTATCAGCCTCGGCCGTGGTATGTGCGTTGGAAACGTCTGCTACAGACGGCAGGTGTGGTGACGTTGGTGGCACTAGCGCTGGGAGCGTATCATTTTTATGCGAGTACGCAGAAGGGGGTGAAGGCTTATCGGAGTGTTCAGGAACTGATAACGGCTGGGGAAAAGTCGCAGGCACTTGCGTTGTTGGTGGATGTCTCGGAAGAAGAGATTCCACGGAAGTTACGGGAAGAATTTCTGTTGTGTCGTGGTGGATTATATCTGGAACTGGCACGGGATAAGGAATATCTCCAGTACGCACTGAATGATTTTGCGTCTATTTGTGAGGGAAATCCGGAGAATCTGGAGGCGTTGTATCAGAGAATTGATACGACACTAGCACTGGAGCATTATGACGTGGCGGAAAAGTTGGTGATTTCGGCCTGTAAAGAGTTTCCACGGTGTAATCAGTTCTTTTTTCTGGACGCGAAAGGTCGGGTGGAACGGAGTTTGGCGGGGGATATTTCGTTGGAAGAAAGACGGCAGGAAATGTTGGTGGCCGTGGATATTCTGACGGAGTTACTGTCGAGAAAGAATTGTGTGAATGACGCGCTGTATTGGCGTGCGCGAGCGTACTCTTATTTACAGCATCTGGATTTTGCGCTGGGTGATTTAGAGGACTTTTTCAAGAAAAATAAGGATTATCCACCAGCGTGGTTGTTGCGTGCGGATATATTCTTGGCGGAAGAAGACTGGACGGCGGCGCTGAATGATCTGGATTTTTGTGAGCGGAGAAAGCCGACATTTTCGCAGTTGGAGTGGGCTGGACTGTTTCTGAAGCAGGCACAGTGTCACTTTTTCCTGAATCATAATGAACAGTGCGTGCATTACTGTAATCGTGCGGCAGAAGTGCTGGGAAATTTGCCGATTCAGTTGTTACACTGGCGCGGAGTAACGGCGTTTCGGGCGGGAATGTGGCGGATTGCGCTGGGAGACCTGCGAGCGTTATTACAGAAGGAAAATGAGTTGTCTTATCTTTTCACGAAACAGGAACAGACGGATTTTCAGGTGATGCTGGCATTTTCGCTGTTACAGTTGGGGAAGGAGAAGGATTTCCCGGAGAGTGAACGAAAAAAGTCGTTACAGGACAGTTTGGCGATGATTTCGTCGGTGATTGAGCAAAATCCGTCATGGCATACGTTTAAGGTTCTCGGTGAAGAATGGACGATTTACGAGATTCGTTATCAGGTTTATATGCTGTTAGGTGACGAGGAAAAAGCTCGCGCAGATTCGGAACGGTTATTCGATTTGATGCAGGAAGATGTGGCTGATGATGCGTCCGTGATGGAATCGACGGGATTCGTGGTAGCTCCTGAAGAGGAAAACCAGGCAGAAAACACTGTAGACATGGAGAATTTGAGAACGTCGGAAGAATCTGAAACGACGGGCACGCAGGAAGAAGCTGAAACGACGGGCATGTCGGAGGATGTGGGAGTGTCGGGTATGTCGGAAGAGGTGGCGGACGAGGAAAAACCGGTGGAAGTCAGGGAAGAGGGGACGATATTAGAATGAATTGGGTAAAATACGCGAAAACACGGTTACCGGTGCTCGGAGCGACGGTTTTCGTGGCGGTGTCGCTGGCTGGGAGCGTAGATTCGGTGTCTGGGGCGTTTCCGACGTTCGGAAAAGGGGCGAAAACGGAAAAGTCCGCGACTACACAGTCGGTTATGCAGTCCGATGGTTGGCGTGATACGCGAGAAATTGGCGTGTTTATCTGCTCGGCAACTTTTTCGCTGGAGGAAATTGCGACGGAATTGCGCGTGTTGAGTGAGTTACATACGGAATTGACACGGACGCTGGACTTACCGGAAGTGAAGGAAAGGGTACATGTTTATCTCTTTCGGACAGAGGAAGAATGGCGTGTGTATCATCAGCAGAATATGAAAGGAATTCCGTATCGGCAGGCACTATTTATGAAGCCGGACGTGATGATTCAGACTCGTGGGAGTCGTGGTAAAATTTATACGTATGTTTCACCTCAGTTGGAAGTGAATTTACGTCATGAAGGGACCCACGCACTCTTGATGTCGGCTTATAAGTCGCAGTTACCGATCTGGCTGGATGAGGGACTTGCGGAGTATTTCGAGAACGCACAGGCGCCACAGAATCATCCTCGGTGGTATTCGGAGACGCAGAAACGGTTACAGAGCGGTCAGTTACGCGGAATGCGTGAGCTGGAAAAGTTGGTGACGATGCGTGATATGGTTCCAGATGCGTATGGAGATTCGTGGGCATGGGTGAGTTTTATGCTGAACACGTCGGAAGAAACCCGTGAGGCGTTACAGGAACACCTGCGTGGGCTGAATAAGTTGTTTTCCAGTTCCATGTCACGGAGACTTGAGAAATTGGGAATTGCACGGGATAATCAGTTACGCGCGTATTTTATGCCGAGATAGGGGATTTTAGGTGGTTGCGGAATGATTTACCTTCTAGTTAATCGGCCGCTACCTAGGCGATTTTTATGTCGATTCGAGGTTGTTTCAGGTGGATTTAGTTGATATTATATGGAGCGAGTAGAGGGAGAATTAAAAAAATAAAAAAATTTTTTAAAAGGTTTCACACGAGTAAGATGGTTTACCATATATGTATTATCGGGAGGGAAACTTAAAACTTCCTCAAAGAAATTAACATTCAAAATTAACTTTCAACATTTTACACAACATTCGAAAAGGAAAAGGGTACTAACATGAAAAAGAACTTGGTGATTTTGGCTTGTGTGTTCGCTGGCGCGATGGGTTGCAGCTTGTTTGCTGAAGAATACGGTGCGAATGACTACACGGGTGAGACGGCAGTTGTTGAAGCGAGCAACGCGGCTCCGAGTGAAGCGGCTGTTGAAGAGGCGGACGGAGTGAAATGTTTCTGGGGATGGCGTTGCTGGCGTCGTTACTACTACCGTCCGGTTTGCTACTACTATCGTCCGGTTGTTTGGACTTACACTTATCGTCCGGTTTACACCTACGCTTACAGTTGCGTGACGTTCTACAAGTCGATGGATGCTAAATCCGCGACGGAAGACACGGGAATCCTGATGACAGCTACGCCGGAAGCTGACACCCCGTTGGCGGCTCACGGAATCGTGAAAGGTGATGTGATTACCCATATCGATGGAAAAGCGATTACTCACCCGAGCCAGATTGATAAAATCACGGCGAATTCCGATCTGGTCGTTGTGAAGGTTAACGGAAAAGAAAACGCAGAGAACGCGGTTGCTCCGAGTGGCGCTCCTGAAGTGAGCTATGAATACGGCGCTTTCGAGTATTGATTCAATCGTCAATGATGAAGAACGGGGAGGGAAAAGATTCTCTCTCCGTTTGAGAAAAAGAACTTCAAAAAATTTTCCTGGCATTTTTGCGAAAGGCAAAAGGTAGAAATATGAAACGTGTTTTTGGATTAAGTTGTGTGGCTGTGATGTTGGCGGTTGTTGGTGCTTGTGGCAACCTTTTTGCTGAGGAGTCTTCGACGATTCGTACGGATTCGGAAAGAGCATTCGCGCAACTGACGAGTAATGCGCTGGACGCCTTAAATCAGATTCAGCGTGACAAAGATTCTGGTACGAAGAGTATCGCGACCAAGTTCCAGATTGCAGAAGTGCAGGCTCCCGCTCAGACGACAACTACGACGACTACGACAAGCAGTGATGGGCAGACGACGACTCAGACTCAGACTCAGACGACGATGAAGCCGAGTAAACTTGGGATTAAGGTGTGGTTCGAACTCGCGGATGGAACATTTGTGAATCCGACGAAGAAAGAGTGGAAACCGCGTGAGAAGTTCTATGTGCATGTTCAGGCCGCGGTTCCGGTATATGTGGCGCTGTATCAGAATTATCCGGAAAGCCGACCGACTTCCCGTCAGGTTTATCCGAATGAGAAATTCACGGATAGCTTCAAGGTTTTACAGCCGGGTCAGACGACGAAATTACCGGTTCAGTTCGAGATGGATAATGATATGCGCGACGAAACGATGTCGATGGTAGTTGTGCGTTCAGACTGGGAAGGGATTCAGAATGGTCTGACGACGACTGCGACGGCAAGTGTCACGAATAATAACGGGACGGCACAGGTCAGCGCTCAGGTGGTGACGACCGGTGCAGGCACGATGAAGAGTATCAATGATACGATTGTTGCGAAAAAAGAATTGACAGTGGAAAATGTGAAGGAAAACATTGAAGATATTAGCGACAAGGAAGCGAAGAAAATTACGAAATTTGTGAACGACGCGGCAGATACTGCGAAATTCCAGATTATTGGTTCCTCCACGGCAACTTCGACGCAGCCCAATGATGTTTGTTTCTATATGTTTGGTAGCGGAAATATCGGACAGTGGCAGCTCACGATTAAAAAATAAAAAGGTATCATGAAATAAAAGAGGGGCGGTGTTGGTGCCGCTCTCTTTTTTTGCAAGAAGGAGGATAAACCATGAACAAGTTGATTGGACGAATTTTTTGTAGTTGCTTGTTGGCTGTCTTGGCATGTGTGTCGGTTGCTCAGGCGCAGACGATTCATTTAATTACCGCTGGCGACCTGCGCGGATTTCGTGGCGGAGCGCGTGAGGGAATCCAGAAGGACGTTGCAAATATCACGAATTTTTTTAAGAGAAGAGTGCCGACGGAGCAACTGAAGGTTACGGATATCGACGGAACGATGGTTTCGCCGAATGCGATTCGCCAGGCGGTGAATGCACTGCAGGCCGAAGAAAATGATACGATTGTGTTCTATTATTCGGGACACGCGGCGTATGACTCGGATAATGGCGGGCAGTTTTTCCAGTTATTTGACGAGAAAGATAATCGTGAAAACATCACGCGTGCGGAAATTCGCGAGTTGATGCTCAGGAAAAATACCCGACTGGTGGTGTTATTGACGGACTGCTGTAACGTATTCGACGAAAATCGGAAATTCGGTCTGAAAATGGGCGCGATGCGTGGGACGGTGAATACGTTAGCACCGGTAATTGATAAACTTTTCTTCAAGACGGAAGGTGTAGTGAATATTACATCATCGCAGGTTGGACAGTATTCTTATGCGTTGCAGGATGGTTCAATTTTTACCGTTGCGCTGATTCAGACACTGGAAAAAGTGAATCATGACTTGCTGAAAAATGATAAAGTCACTTGGTATGAAATGCTTAATCAGTTGTCGATAACGGCGAATGTTCTGTTTAAGGAAAAGTATCCGAAAGGAGCCTCGCCGAATGGTCAGATGTCGCAGTTGCCGCATGCGTATGAATTTCCGCAGTTGCCGCGTTTAGGTGTGGCGGTGATGTCGTTGCCGATGGGAAATGTGCGGGTGAGCGAAGTGGTTCCGGGAATGCCGGGAGATAAAGCGGGAATTAAAATTGGTGACGTGATTACTTTTGTGAATGGTGAGGAAGTGTTGAGCGAGCCGGATTATTCGCGTGCGATCGACTCTGCACCGACGGTTTCCAAGATAAAATTCCAGCGTGATGGAAAAGAAATGGAAGTTCAGGTCGAATTACTGGGTGACGCGATTGCGCCACCGGTGAATAATACGAATAATAACCCGACGGGTGGCGGACAGGCAATTCCGGATTCACGAGTTTACAGTGGAAATACGGCTCCAGCGCAGAACGGTGCCCAGAACGGTATGCAGAATGGTGCTCAGAATGGCGTTCCGAATAACAACGGTTCTGGAACCGTGACGCGGAGTGTGACGCCGAATAACGGGCCGATTTTCGGTGCGTCGATGAATGTTACTGATAACGTAATTACGGACGTGGTGCCGAATTCGCCGGCGCAGCTTGCTGGCTTGATGGTCGGTGACCGGATTGTCTCGTTCAATAATGTTTCCATTCAGAACGGGAATGACTTCTCGAACGCGGTAGATGCTTCCGAACCGACAGCGATTCTCGTGATTCAGAAACAGGGAAGTAACACAACGCAGCAGATTTCGGTTCAGCTCAATAAACCGGGAAATGCGGTCCAGCAGGGTGGACAGCAGGTGTCACCACAGGAGCGGGTACAACCACAGTCGCAGGGAGCTCCGATTTTTGGCGCGTCGCTGGGAGTGGCTGATAATGTAATCGTCGCAATTATTCCGAATTCGCCGGCTGCGACAGTTGGGCTGGAGGTTGGCGACCGTATCCTGAAGTTTAACGGAATGGATATTCGGAACGGTCAGGATTTTTCACAGGCGGTGGATGCTTCTCCGAAGAACGCACAGCTAATTATTCGTGACCACCGAAACAATCAGGAAAAAAGTATCGTGGTTTCACTTAATAAATAAACGGAGGAAACGATGTTACGGATTAATATGCAATTATGTACAGCGTGTATCGCGGTTTTCGCAACGTTGTTTTACGTGTCTGGCTGTTCTTACGCGGACAATTCAGGTATGAATGCCGACTCAACGAAAGCGGCAGCCTCCGAAAATGCGAAAAAAGGAGTAAAGGACATTACTTCCTCCTTCTCGCTGGCGTGGTATCAGCAGTGTGTCAGTGAAAATGTGAAACAGAATCTGGTTCTCTCGCCGTTGAGCGCATACCGAATGTTAGGGACGCTTTATCAGGGAAGCGCGGGAGAAACGCAGAATCAGATTCGCTCGGCCATGCAGTGGGACGGTGATCTTCCCACATGGCAGACTGCGATGCGTGAATCTGCGGACGTCTGGAACTCTCTGAAAGAAATGACGCTTGCGGATGGTGTGTGGATTCAGGATAATTATAAAATTAACGCGGATTTCATTCAGACTTTATGGCGGACTGCGTCGGTTGAGGTTAAAAATACGAATTTTGGTAGCGAAAATGCACGTACGGAAGTGAATAAATGGGTCGCAGCCAAGACGGAAGGGAAAATTCCGGAACTTCTGGATTCCCTCAGCGAGGATACGCAGATTTTAATGGCGAATACGCTGGTTTTTCAGGGAAGATGGGCACACGCGTTCGATGAACGGGATTCACGGAAAGGATATTTCACCAGTATTGACGGCGACGAATATCGTTATCCGATGATGCAGACGGAAAGTGAGTTCCGTTATTATCAGGGTGAGGATTATCAGTGGCTGGAAATGCCGTACGAGGGGAAAAAGTTCTCGTTAATGGTGTTGTTGCCGAAAGACCGCGGACTGTTTATGGAGCAGGAAAAGAATCTGACGCCGGAGTTCGTGGAGAAATGCCGAAAAGAAGCGAAGAGGACGAAAGTGGATGTCCGTTTTCCGAAATTTACGATGCGTTGTACACACCAGCTGATTCCGTCACTAACGAAAATGGGAGTACAGGACGCGTTCCAGGCGGTAGCGAATTTCTCGCCGATGACGGAGTCGGACGACGTGATGGTTACGCAGATACGTCAGGGAATTTTCCTGAAGGTGAATGAAGAAGGAACGGAAGCGGCTGCCGCGACGGCGGTGGAATTTTATCCGAAAGCGATGAATGATGGTACGCCGAAATTCTATGCGGATCGGCCGTTCGTGTTCATGATTCGAGAAAATACGACGGGAGCTATTCTTTTCGTAGGACGTTTCGTGGACCCGGAAGGAATGGAAGAGGCGACGGAGATTTCTCAGGAAGACCGAGCCCAGATGGTGTCGGGCGGAACGGCGGAGACTGTGAATGAGGAATCAAATTCTGTGGAAGGTAAGAAACCGGAAGTAGAATCGAATGGCACGCCGGAGAAGGAAGAGACGACTTCCGAGACCGACTTTAATACCAGTGGAGTGGGTGGCTCGATGGAATAATCGTGGAGACATAAATGTCGGTGAATCTGCGAGAACGTCCGGAATTTTCCGTGGCGTTCTCGTGTGTTTTAGTGGAAGGTCATAAAACCGCTGAGAAATCGTGAGAAATTGGTGAAAATCTGGTAAAATTGAAGCATAAAAATTTTTCTGAGAAATTTTTTGGAAACCTTTCACAGAGAATGGCGTTTTTACCATAGAGTACTTAGTGAGATAAATTTCCTTTATAATGAAACGCTGAAGAGAATAAACACAAAATTGTCAGGGTGTAGAAATGAAAGCGTTTTCGTTATAAAATTGATTAAAAAGGAGTAATGCAATGAAACGACTGAGTGTTTTAGGTTTGGTGTTGGTTCTGGCGCTGATTGGAAAATTCAGCTTTGCAGAAGAAGTTCAGATGAGTGCGCAGGAAGTTGCGGCGATGGAAGCGCAGTTATTCTCGACGTTGGATACGATGGATGTTTCGAGTGACGCGAAATTCGCTCAGCAGTTAGAAGATCTTTCCGGAAACGACGGCGATGCAAAATGTTGGTTCTGGTGCTGGCGTCGGCCGTGGCGCGTTTATCGTCCGGCGTACTATTACTACTCTTGGTATTGCCCGTGCTACATGGTCCGCTTCCGCATTGTGACCTACTCGGTCCCGGTGGTTCCGGTTGCTCCAGTGGTTCCGGCTCCGGTGGTTCCGGCCCCGGTCGTTCCAGCTACTA
>JAUNAI010000008.1:9726-39236 GCA_030527705.1 Planctomycetia bacterium
CGGCTGCAGCTGCGGTTACTCCGGCTGCTACGGCAGCAACGGTTGCTACGCCGGCTGCTACGGCTGCAGCGGCTACTACGGCGGTCGCTCCGGGTGCTAGCCAGTCCATTCTGCAGAATTCCCAGCAGAACATTCAGCAGACGAACATTGCCGTTAATGGCACGAATAATCAGGTCGTGACGAAATTTGCGAAATCCTCTGGTCAGGTTTCCAAGGGTGCTGTGATTGACCAGCAGGTTCCGACTACCTCCCCGCTGTACCGCATGGGCCTTCGCTCTGGTGATATCATCACGAAAGTTGATGGAAATCCGGTAAGCCAGTTGGTTGATATCCGTCGCATTAAAGAAAATTCGACCATCGAATATGTCCGTGGTAACCAGATTAAAGTTGCCGGTAAACCGATTCTTCAGAGTGCGACTTCCGACGTTGCGAAATTCTACACCGGTGCTCCGGCCGTCGAATTCGACACGAAAGGTATCGTTGAAGTTCAGCAGACCGAGATGACCCTGTACGAGTACTACGACAACATGGCGAAAGCTGAAGCGAATGCCGCCAGCAGTGACATGCCGGCTCAGGAATATGGAGCGGATGAGTATTGATTCTCGAAAACGCACCTATGAGAAAGCAACGATGTAAGTGAAGAATGGAATCGACGCACTTGATTGATGTGCTGAATCGAAGATGAATTAACTATGAAAAAACAACAAAATCGATGAAGTGAAAGGAAACCTCGCAGTCTTCGGGCTGTGGGGTTTCCTTATGTTTAGTTGGGAGTTCCTAGAGAGTTCCTAGAAAATCAGGACTATTTTATGAAATCGTTGGGAAACGTCTTGACACCAGACGTATTTTTGTTAAAATGAAAATAAAGACGGAGCAGGGCGCTCTGGTGAAATGGTTTTTTGGGAGTCCATTTTCATTCTTACAACTTATTTCCTTCCTGAATGTATGAGGTTTACCATGAAAAAAATGTTTTCCATGATTTCTCGTTTCTGTCTGGTCACGGGTGTTGTCGTGGCTGGTTCTCTTGTGGCGAGTGCGGCGGACGGACCGAAAATGCCGTCGGCGTTGTGTGTGGCTCACCGTGGTTTCTCATCGGTGTATCCGGAAAATACTGTTGCTTCCATGAAAGGCGGTATTGAGGCGGGCACGAACGGGAATGAACTGGACGTCCGTAAGTCCGCGGACGGTGTGATTTATCTCATGCACGACCACACGATGAAACGTTACACCGGTGAAGATATTAATCCCAGCACACTGACCATGGCGGAACTGCGTAAACGGGATGTTGGTGCGTTTAAGGGTGAGAAATTCCGTGGTGAACCGGTGGCGACGATGGATGAAGTCGTTGCGCTCCACGTGGGAACAGGTACTGCGCCAGTCGTGGAACTGAAAGATGGTGGAATTGAAGCGGATGTGCTCGCGATTCTGAAGAAATATGACATGGTTGAGAAGTCTCTCATCATTGCGTTCTCTGCGCCGGCGTGTAAGAAAATGCGTGAGTTGGACGAGAATATTTTCATTGCGTGGCTCTGTACTCGCGGTAAAGAAGAAAGTAATGAAGCGTACGGCGCGCGTATTATTAAGACGTGTGCAGACTGCAAGATTAATGCGGTTGACATGGAACACAGTGCTGTGACGCCGGAACTTGTGAAAATGCTGAAAGATGCGGGCCTAACCGTGATGTGTTGGACCGTAAATAATGAAGACCGCATGCGTGCGTGTCTGGAAGCTGGTGTGGACAGCGTGACGACTGACTGCCCGGATAAGTTGCTGAAAGTCATCGCAGAGATGAAGAAATAGTCGGAAAAACCGGCAAGAAATCGAAGAATTTTCTGAAAAACGCGGAATAATAATCAGTGAAATGGTCGTAGATTATTATTCCGTGTCTCCTTAAAAGAATATGCTGGATAACTCATGAAAAAACGGGCTATTTCCGATTTGAATTTGATGATTCTTTCCTTTTTTCGGGAGCCGGAACGGGCGAAATCGTGGTCGTACATGCACTGGGAACGGCTTTTTCAGCTGGCGCGTGACGCTCGACTGATGGGGACGCTGGCATATTTCATTCAGGAAAATGAATTGTGGGAATCCGTTCCAGAACGTGGGCGGTGGCTCCTCGAGTCGGCAATTGTAAAGGCGGAACGTGGAAAACGACAGACGCTCTGGGAGGTGGAATGTATCCGGAAGGCGGTTTTTCGAAATGCGTATACGCTGGCGGTTGCGGAAAATGACATTCCAGTGATACTTCTGAAAGGGGCGGCATACCAGGCCGCGGAAATGCCGTGGGGAAAAGGTCGGCTTTCTGTAGACGTAGACATCATGACGCCGTTGGCGACGCTGTCGACGGTGGAAGCCGCGCTGACGATTTCAGGATGGATTCCCGAGAAAAAGTCGGAATATGATGAACATTTTTACCGGGACTGGATGCACGAAATCCCACCGATGGTCCATTTAGACCGTGGAACGACGCTGGACGTGCACCACACTATTTTACCGCGGACTGGGCGACTGACGGTCAACGCGGACCTGCTTTTTCATGAAATTGTGCCGTTACGGGATAATCTGTACGTTTTAGGACCGTGTGACATGCTATTACACTCAGCGGTACACATGTTTCAGGACGGCGAGTTGGATAATTGCGCGCGTGACTTGCTAGATCTAGCGACGATGTTCCAATTTTTGACGGAAAAGGACGTGGATTTCTGGGAAAAACTGCTTGCACGCAGTCAGGAACTGGGGGTGACGCGGCCGTTATATCATGCGGTTACGTTCTGTGAAAAATTACTCGGCATGGAGTTTCCGTCCACGTTTTTACGGGAAGTGAGACGTTTTCGAGGTGGAATCGTTTCCCGATCGCTGATGGCGTGGGCAGTGTCAAGGACGATTGAGCCGGAAATTGCGGGAGAAGAGAAGTTTTCGGTGTCCATCGCGCGGTTAGGATTATATATCCGGTCACATTTTTTGCGGATGCCGTTGCGGATTCTAATTCCACATCTGTGGGCGAAGTATAGGCAGCGTCGACGAGAAAGAAAAGAAAAAGAGCAAGAAAAAGAGAGCATACATTAAAAAGTAAGCGAAGTAGTCATGACTAAGTGTTTAGCCTAAGGGGGAATTTATGAAATTCAGAAATTATCTTACTGTTGGAACCGCGATTTTTAGTTCACTTATGGGAAATTGGACGCTTTTCGGAGCGGAAATCAACGCGGAAAAAGTGGAGAAGTTGGTGAAGGCACTCGGTGGGACGTCGGTGACACGGAGAAGCGCGGCGGAGGAAGAGTTACTGGAGTTGGGACCGGGCGTGTTACCGTTTTTACCAGAGACGGTGAGGTCACCGGAAGCGAAAATGCGGCTGAACCGTGTTCGTGTTGCGCTGGAACGGCAGAATATCGAGGATTCTCTGGAGGCGGGGAGCGTTTCACTTCGCGATTTTACGGAAGAAGGAGAAATTCCGGTCTCACAGATTTCGAAAATGCTGGCGGAACAGACACAGAATACGGTGGAATTTAGCCTGCCGGCGGACGCGGTTTTTACGTTGCCGAAACGAGTAATGGAGGGTAACGCAGTCGGTAATGCGGAAAATAAAACGCTGAGGGATGCGGAGGGAAATTCAGAGCAGGAAAAAAAGGCTGGGGAGATTCCGTTCTGGGAATTTCTGGATTCTTTTTGCGATGAGTTTCATCTTGCACCGCAATCGTTGCCGGGGAAAAAAGGGCTGAAACTGGTGTCGTCGTTACGGACGGTGGCGCGAAATGCGGGGGAAAATCCGCGTGTTGCGTATCTGAAACCGATTCGGCTGGAGCCGCTGAAGGTAACATCTTCTATTCTGCTGAGTAATGAGAAACCGAGCACTATTTTACAGTTAGAAATGGCATGGGAACCGAGAATTCTGCCTGTTTTCGCATATCTGAAGTTGGAGGAGGCGGAATTTTTTGCGGATTCTGGGAAGGCGGGCGAGGTGGAACAGATGACGGATTCACCGAAAAAGATGCCGGTAACAGAGTACGAAATTCTGATTGGAGCGGATGACGTCCGTGCATTGTGTGAGTTACCGATTTCCGGGAGTCTGATTCCAGCGGGAGCGGAAAAAATGACGCTCCGTGGGACGCTGTCGGCGGTGGCATGCGGAACGCGAAAGGATTTCGTTTTTACGGAGTTGGAAGAGAAGCTGAATCGTGATTTTCCTCCTGTCTCTCACCGGACCGCAGCGGTGTTGGTGACACTCAGTGATTTAAGGACGGAAATTGAACAGAAAAATAATGTGAAAACGGAAACAGAAGTGGATTCTGAAACGGAAAATACGGAAGAAAATAAGGAAAAAAATAGAAAAGGAAATATGGAAATAAATAAGGACGGAAAGAAAGAGGAAACGGAGGGGGAATCAGAGAATGAAACGGTCTCGTACCTTGTTGCGACGCTCCGTTATCGGTATGAGGAAGCGCATGAGGCGATGGAGTCACACCGGACGTGGATTTACGAGAATGATGCGGAGCTGGTTCTGCTGAATGGCGAGCGAATTATATCGGAACGGTCGGAAATGCTACGTCAGACGCCGAATGAAATTGCGACAGATATTTATTTCCCGGTAGGTGAAGAGTTGCTGAAAGATTTAAAAGAGTGTAAGCTCGTTTTTCCGCGTCCATGTGGGATTTATGAAGTAGAAATACCGTTCGAGTTGCGGGAAATTCCGTTGCCGTGAGAGGGAGGGAGGTGACGCTCTCGCGCGTCGCCTCCCAGTTAATCCGCGTCTATTAAAGGATAAATTTTGCTCTTGACACCGATTTGGGAAAAGGTTATACTTTTTCTGTATTTTACCTAAAATCGGACTAGTATATTAAGGTGTCACTGCCTTTTACTTCGGCGTTATGTATAAATTATTTCTTTGTCTTCGTTATTTACGGACTCGTTGTATCGTACTTGCTTCCATCATCAGCGTGATGTTGGGCGTGGGAACCATGATTGTCGTGAACAGCGTCATGGCTGGTTTCGCGCACGAAATGCAGACGAGAATTCATGGAATACTCGGCGACCTGATGGTGACCAGCACGAGTTCTGATGGTTTTTATGACCCGGAAGGACAGATGCAGAAAATCCGTGACACACTCGGTGATCAAGTCGTTGGAATGACGCCGATCTGTACGACCGTAGGTGTTTTAACCTATAAAACACGAGTTCTGGACGCGGACGGTTATGAACGGGAAGCACAGTTGACGGAGCAGGTGTGCGTCGTCGGTGTTGATGAAAGCTCGAAAGCGAGTGTCGGCGATTTCGGACAGTTTCTGCAGCATCCGGAGAATCGGAAACAGTTATCATTCGCACTCCGTGAAGGTGGATATGATACGTTCGAGGGACAGAAAATGCGTCAGTCGCGCGGTATGCTCTCGAAACTTTTCCCGAATGCGACGAGTGGAAAAGATAAATTGCGTGAACGTACCGACATGCGTGAGGCAGGGTGGAAGCATCGGAAACATTATTATGGTGACCCACTGCCGGGATATGAAATTATCACGAATCCGGAACTGCATGTGGAAACGAAACAGACGGAAGCGTCCGACCTACCGACAATGAAATCTGCAGAAAAAGAGGAGGCACCGTGCCTCGCGATGATGGATTCTACGCCGAGTACGCCGGTGAGTGAAGACCCGATGGAGAATCCACCGGTAACGCCGGAGATGCCGGGAGCTCTGGGAGTGGCAGAAATGACAGAAACACCTAAAACCCCGGAAGGTCCTACCGCGCAGAATCCGTTTCATCGTGCGGAGGAACTAAAAACGGCGGAAAACGGTGGAAGTCTGGTAAACACGGGAAGTAGTGGAAATAGTGGAAATACTGGAGAGGCTGGAAATACAGGAAACCAGGGACTTACACAGGGAACGAGAACGGCAAGTGTTCCGGGAACGGGTACAGGGACGGAAGTCGCACAGGTGACAGGGAGTGAAACTACTCAGGAAACGGTATCTGAAACGGAAGGAATGCAGGAACAGGGAGAATTTGAGGACCCGTTCGCGAATCCGTTCGGCGAGCCGACTGGAGAGGCGTATGACCCGCTGAAGGAGACCCATCCGGGAATTATCGTTGGAATCAGCATGGCGATGTTTCGGAATTCGGAGGGTGAGGATAAGTTTTATCTTCTGCCGGGACGAGATGTGATGTTGACGTTCCCGGACTGTAATATTCGGCCGACCGGAGTGACTGGGCATTTTACGTGTGTTGATCTCTATGAAAGTAAGATGAGCGAGTATGACAGCCAATTCGTGTTCGTTTCGATGAAGACGCTCCAGGATTTACGCGGGATGCCGAATAAGGCGAACCAGATTCAGATTCAGCTCCGTGAAGGGGCGGATCTTGACGCGGCCTGTGAGGAACTGCAGAAGGTTTTTGACCCGCAACTGTTCATCTGTAAGACGTGGCGTGATGATAAAATGCCCCTGTTACAGGCGGTAGATATGGAAATCGCGGTTCTGAACGTACTGCTGTTTATGATTATTGCCGTGAGTGGATTCGGAATACTCTCCATTTTTTATATGGTCGTTTCGGATAAAACGCGCGACATCGGTATTTTGAAGGCACTCGGAGCTTCTTCATGGGGTGTAATGAGTATCTTCCTGATGTATGGTCTGTCGCTGGGAATCGTCGGCGCAGGACTCGGACTGATTCTGGGACTGTTGTTCGTCTTTAACATCAACGAAATCGCAGATTTCCTCAGTCGGCTACTTGGGCATGAAGTTTTTCCGGCGGATATTTATTATTTCCATCAGATTCCGTATGATATTTCATTCGAGACGGTGGCTTGGATTATGGGAGGAGCGTTACTCATCGCCGTTCTTGCCAGCGTTTTTCCTGCTCGTCGTGCATCACGGCTACAACCGGTAGAATCACTGCGGTATGAGTGATTTATGTGGCATGGGTGATTTATAGAATAATAATTAAGCCCGGAATGGAGAATACAGAATAAATCTTCATTCCGGGTTTTATTAATTAATCTGTAATTAATTCATTATTTTATATTTTCTTCGACGCGGACTTTTTTCGCTTTCAGAACATAACCGTCGGCGAGCGTGCAGTCATTGTCGCCAAAATTGGCGGTGACGCGGATTCCGTTGGCGAATTCCGTCTGCTGAACCGTCCGGTCTTTCGAGAGAACACGGAACGCCGTCATTTCGTGCCAGCCGGTTTTCTCCGAGACTGGTTGCGCTATCTTGTAACTCGCGATAATCTGGTCTTTAAATCGTGGATACGTTCCACCGTCGAAAAGATACATCGGCGGCACGCCGTACAGCGCGTTGAAAAGGTCGCGCTTCACCCAGAGTGACGGAAGTTTATTATTATAGTCGCCCCAGTACCAGTAAGAAACGGTACAGTCATGGTAGACCAGTTCCCAGAGCGGCATACGGTAAGTTTCGCCGACCTGATACTTTTCCGTGCGTTCCGGGACGTTTCCCTCTTCCCAGAGTTCGAGCAGGTTACGCCCAGAATCCGGGACACGGTATGGACCGAGACTCATCATTCCTTCATAAAAGTCGCAGTACGGAACGGACGCTTCGTGACCCGTTTCGGAGCCGGCGACGAGGTTAAATTCGCGACCGAGAACGCCGAGAAGCTCCATTTTCGCGTTTTTACTCTCCGTCCGCGTACATGGGTGTTTCGGATGATAACACTCACGCCATGAAGAGGCGGTCGTTGTGTCGATAAAACGCGCACGGTACGGTTTCTCCTGAAGTGCTTTCGCCACACGCTCACGTTCGTATGGAACTGCGCACACGTCACAGAGTACACCACACGGAATCCGCGGTTTCGTCTTGTCCACCTGTGCGACTTCCCACCCACGAATCCAGTTTCCGTTCTTGTCCGTCATCAGCTCATCACGTTCCCACGCTTCACTCGTCCAGAGACCGTAATCACCAGGTTTTCGTCCGACCGCTTCGTATTTCGTTGGATCCATCGAGTCCTGATAAATGTCATACTGGCTCGTGAGAATCCCCGGCATGTCGTTCAGCTCGCGGATTTCCTCGGGTGTGCCACCGGAACTGGAGAGAATTTTTGTCACGCCTTCTGCCTGAAGTTCTTTATAGAGTTTAATCTTATTTCCACCGAAATACCAGAAGTTCGCGGAGCCAATCAGTCGGTCGAAACCCTCTTTTAACGCCGGATTCTGTTTTACTTTTTCGGTAAATGGAACCACCAGCCCAATCGAGTCGGCATACGCACGGTAACGCTTTACGACGGTCGTCACATCTGCTTTATCGAAGAAAACGTAACGGATGACGCGGTCATAACCAAGTTTTCCTTTCTGTCCCTGCCACTCCAGCGTCGTCGTCAGGAGGGTATTTTCATCTGGGCGACTTGTGGTAATTCGCACATCGTCACTTGTTTCCAGAATGGCGAGATAACCGCTTTTTCCGCGGACTTCCCCGAGCTGGTTGACGGCATTCTCATCAGAGTTCGGCGCGGGAATGAATTCTTCTTCACACTGTGCCCAGAACCCCATACAGATTCCGTGACCGCCATAAGCGACTAGGTGTCCCGCTCCCGGAGCATCTTCTGTGACCGGAAACGAGATTCCTTCGTTGATTGGAATAATGATTCGGTCTTGCGGCACACTCTCGAATGCCGACGGATAGGAAATCGGCTGGTCAAGATTCATTTCGGGGGCACCAACGAGTTTTACGGTGAGTTCCGGAGCCGTTTTCGAAAGGGCAATCTCCACCGTAAAATCTTCTACGCTTTTAGAATTAATTGCGGTAAATGTGACCTTATTATCTTTCAGCGACGATTTTTTCACGTAAAACAGTCCCGGTCTCGTCGCCTGTTTCCAGACACGGCCGGTCCGTTTATCTTGAACCTGAAACGCCGCGGTCTGACCGTCGAAAGTGACTTTCAGCGAATCATTTTCCATCACGTGTTGCGGAGCGTTTTCGAGAAGCGCAATTTCACCGACTTTTTGAATGGTAATGTTTCGGAAATTGATCTGGTAATTGTCGCCATTTCCGTAGCCGACGATACGCGGAACAATTGCGTTTCGGTTCTGCGGAATGATAAATTTCGTGGTAAGTTTCTGGAATTCACCTTCTGGGTGCGTCTCGTTATAAATGGTTCTGGAGCCGTAAACCCACTCGTGGGTATTCTTTCCCTGACGGAGAATGACGCTGAGACCACTCGTTCCTCGCCCTGTGTTTCGGAATTCTCCAGTCATCTGGTAAACCTCGCCCGGTTTCACGTCGAAAGCCTGAGAATACGTCGCGCAGAAGTCTCCGTAGCCGGAATATTTCAGACATTTTACGTCTGCATCGTCCGTGGTATTCATGGAAATTTCGCCCGTTCGCGCCCAGACGGACTGAAAGTCGAGTTTTTTTGGGGAAGTCAGATCTTCCGCGAAAATCAACGCAGAAAAACCGACTGCGAGTAAAAAGGTAAGGATTCTTTTCATAAATCGGAGCCGTTTCTGTTTCAAAACGGTAAAACAGGTGAGTTGATTTAAGGTTAAAGGTGAGTTAAATGAATCAAGGAAAGACAATTTCCATATAAATGGATTATAAACTGTCAAGAGTATGTTGTCAAGTAGGGGAAAGTTTAAAAATACACGGGAATTTTTTCATACTACCCCTTGCCGAAAATCGGAAATAAGATTATAATAAAAGATTAGTATTTTTTCTTGCGGATAATGTTTTCGTTGTTCGGAAGAAGCGGTTTTACTTTCTTTTTTATCATTCGTTTACGTTATATAGATTCGTTCACGATTCGTTTTTGACTCGCAGTCAGGAAATTTTATGAAACAATTACTTTCAGGTAACGAAGCGTTCGCTCGCGGTATGTATGAAGCGGGTGTCACGCTTGCGGTGGGTTATCCGGGAACTCCTTCTACCGAAATTTTAGAAAATTGCGCGAAACACTATAAGGATACCTTCCGATGTGAATGGGCGCCGAACGAAAAAGTCGCGCTGGAAGTCGCGGCGGGTGCTGCGATGGCGGGTGCTCGTGCGTGCGTGACGATGAAGCATGTCGGACTGAACGTGGCTGCCGACCCGCTCATGTCGATTGCGTATACCGGCACGCCTGGTGCGTTGATTATTATTGTGGCGGACGACCCAGGGATGCACTCGTCACAGAATGAACAGGATTCCCGTCATTACGCACGTTTCGCGAAAGTCCCGGTTCTGGAGCCGGCGGATTCGGCAGAAGCGAAGGATTTTCTGAAGGAAGCGATTGAGATTTCGGAAAAATACCGCACGCCGGTGATTATTCGAACCTCGACGCGCGTGAGCCACAGTCGCTCGATGGTGGAGCTGGAAGAACGGAAGATGCCGGAACGGGAAATCGGATTCCAGAAAGACCCGAAAAATAGCGTGTTGATTCCGGCGTTCGCGCGTCAGTGTCGCGTGGCGGTCGAAGAACGGTTACACCAGATAATCGAAGATAATTCGGAATCGTGGACGGTAAACCGTGTGGAAAAAGGTTCCGAGAAGCTGGGAATCGTGACGGAAGGTATCGCGTACCAGTATGTGAAGGAGATTTTCCCGGAAGCGTCCGTATTAAAGCTCGGTTGTGCGTGGCCGTTGCCGGAGAAGTTGGTACGGGAATTCGCCGCGTCGGTCGAGAAGGTTCTGGTGGTCGAGGAAGTGGAAGATTTCACTGAAACGAACATGAAAGCTGCCGGAATCGCGTGCGAGGGAAAGAAGTACGTTCCGAATATCGGCGAGTTGTCCGCGGACGTGTTGCGCGTTTCGCGTGCGAAGCTGGAAGGAACGGAATACCAGCCGTGCGCGAGTTGCCAGAATGTGGGAACGGAACCGTTGCCGAACCGTCCGCCGACGCTGTGTGCAGGGTGTCCGCACCGTGGGATTTTCTACGCGCTGAATAAGTTGAACGTGGACGTGACGGGGGATATTGGTTGTTACTCGCTCGGAGTTCAGCCGCCGCTCAACGCGCTCGACACGATTATCTGTATGGGGACGGGTTTCTCCATGGCTCACGGAATGGCGCAGAGCGGACAGAAGAAAAAAGTCGTCGGCGTGTTGGGAGACTCGACGTTTTTCCATTCTGGAATTACGGGACTTCTGAATATTGCGTGGAACAAGGTGAATTGTACGGTCATCGTCCTGGATAACCGAATCACAGCGATGACGGGACATCAGGATAACCCCGGCACGGGCAAAACGCTGATGGGTGAGGCGTCGGACGCGGCGGACATTATGGAAATTGGTCGTGCGTGCGGTATGAAGAACATTGCGAAATTCGACCCGCTCAACTATGACGAGACGATGGCGACGCTCAAAAAAGCGACGGAATCGGATGAACCGTGGTTACTGATTTCCGCGAGTCCGTGCGTGTTGATTATGAAAGAACGTGTGGGTAATGTTCGGAAAATTGACGCGGAAAAGTGCAAGAATTGCCGTGTCTGCGTGAAGACGGGTTGTCCGGCGATTGAGTGCATGGGCAAAGAAAAACCGACGATTAACCCGATCGTGTGTAATGGTTGTTCGCTATGTAATCAGGTCTGCAAGTTCGGCGCGATTAGCGAGTGAGAAACGCGAATTTGTGAGAAGGGAATAAGGATGGATTTTCCACAGTTACTTTCACTGATTACCGAGCAGGCGCAATCGAAAACAGAAACGTTCGTTCGCGCATCGGAGAATATTCAGCGTGCGATTTCTCAATTAGATGAGGAATCCATGTTGAATATTCTGTATAATATCGGTAGTATTCCGGAGTCGCTTCCTCATGATTCAACGGAGGAAAAACTGTTTGCGAAAGCTGCTGATATAATTCTGGCGGAGGCTTTTAATCGACTTGGTTTTCAAGCGGAAACCTATCGAGAACGCGCCAACTGTGCAGATGTGTGTGGAATAAGCGTAACTGAGGGATATTCATTCGTTGCGGATGCCAAGACGTTTCGAATGAGCCGGACGGCTAAAAATCAGAAAGATTTTAAAGTCAAGGCACTTTCAGAATGGCGTAGAAACTCGGATTACGCAATTTTAGTTGTCCCGTATTTTCAGTATCCCAGAAGTCAAAGTCAGGTTTATCAACAGGCAATAGATTCTAATGTATGTCTTTTGAGTTGGGAACATCTGACATTTATGTTGAAAAATCACATAAGTGAAACGTCAAAAATGCGTTTAAAAGCGATTTGGAACATCTCCGATACGCTTTCGACTCTGATTGTTCATGCAAATTTAAGACAACGAGAGAATTTCATTCATGCCAATCGTTCCATTTTCTGTGAAACGATTGGTTTAAGTTGGGATTCTTGGTTACACATTTAGAATTTTGTCGGAATCAGATTGCGTTTCGTAGTCGAGAAGAAATTGCATTTTGGGAAGGTAAGATACTGGAAATCGAGAGTTATTCTCGTGAAAAGGCGATTTCCGAGTTGCTCCATGCCTTAAAGTTACGGCAAAAGATTCAAGCAATTCGACAATTTGTCACCCAACTTCCTAAAGCAGTTGAGGAATTAAATGATTCCACATGAAAATTTAAGGAAGAACGGTCTTGTCGGCAGTCGTTTCTGCAACGCGAAACGACGGAGAAACGAAATTTTATAGTGGGTTAGGTATAAAATGAGTTTTCCCGAAAATAGCTTAATTCAGGGAGATTCGATTCAACACCTGAAAGAGGTTGACGCCGAATCTATACACTTAATCCTCAGTGATATTCCGTATGGAATTGGTGTGGAAGATTGGGATGTTTTACATGCGAATACAAATAGCGCATATTTAGGAAGTAGTCCTGCACAGGAAAAAGCGGGGGCGATTTTTAAGAAGCGTGGAAAACCGTTAAATGGCTGGTCGGAAGCGGATCGAAAAATTCCGATTCAGTATTATGAATGGTGTCTTACGTGGGCGAAAGAATGGTTTCGGGTTTTGAAACCGGGCGCATCTGTTTTTATTTGTGCGGGGAGACGATTAGCGCATCGCTGTATTTGCGCGATGGAAGATTCCGGCTTCACTTGGCGTGATATGTTATCATGGGATAAAGTGAAAGCTCCGCATCGGGCGCAAAGAATCAGTATCGTTTTTGAACGGCGTGGTGATTGGGAGGCTGCGGAGAAATGGGAAGGTTGGCGTGTAGGAAATTTGCGTCCACGATTTGAGCCGATTTTGTGGTTTACAAAACCATACCCGGTTGGAGGGACGATTGCTACGAATCTGCTTGAAAATCAGGTTGGAGCGTATAACGAGACTGCTTTTGTGCAGAATGTGCAACAGCCAGATAACTTATTTTCGATTCCTGCCTTGAAGAGTGACACCGGATTACATCCAACGCAGAAACCCGTTCGGCTTATGCAACTTTTAATTGAAACGGTTACGCTTCCGGGACAAATTGTGTGCGATCCTTTCTGTGGTAGCGGAACAACGCTCATTGCGGCAATACGCTCGAATCGAAAGTATTTGGGATTTGAGATAAATCCGCAGTATTATCAAGTTGCGCAACAAAGGATTGATATGGAAGAATCAAGCCTTTTTATCCCCGACTTATTAGAAGTCCCTGTAAAATAGGACTATCATCAAACAAAACAAGAAATTAAAATTGAGATTTTTAAGGAATAGATATATGAATAAAACTACCAGTATCGTACTTGCCGGCGTCGGCGGTCAGGGAATTCTGCTTGCGAGCGAGATTCTTGCGAAAGCCGCCGGTTTTGCCGGTTTTGATGTCAAAACAAATGAAGTTCACGGAATGGCGCAGCGCGGTGGGTCCGTCATCGGGCAGATTCGCTATGGGGAAAAGGTCTTCAGTCCGCTTGTGTCACGCGGCGAAGCGTCCGTCCTCATGTCGCTCGAACGTATTGAAGCGTTACGGTATGCCGACTTTCTCGCACCGGATGGATTGGCGGTGGTGAATAGCCAGAAAATTATCCCGACGACTGTCTCTTCTGGAAGCGCGGTCTATCCCGAAAACGCGAAAGAGTTGCTGAAACAGACGTTTAAGCACTTGGTGTACCTCGACGCGAATCGGATTGCGCTGGAACTTGGAAACCCGAAGTGCGCGAACGTTGTGTTACTCGGTGCGTTGTCCACGAAACTGGAAAATATCGCGTTCGACATCTGGGAACAGGCGATTCGGGAATGCGTCAAGCCGAAATTTATCGACCTGAACATTCAGGCGTTCGAGACCGGCAGAAACGCGCCGTCCGAGCTGTAAATATAATTTTGTGGGTGGGGAATGGTTACCTGTTCCCCACTGAAACAGAATACAGCTAAACTAGATATAATCCGAAAACCACGTTATTAAATCTCCCACAGAACCCACAGATTTTCACAGATGGTTTTATATCCAACGTACTATTAAATTCCATTTTATCGTCATTTTGTGTTGCTGAAACGACTTTCGGAAGGTCTACCCTTCCTTAAATTTTCAAGCGGAATCGGCATGAAATGGCCTCTTCTTTCTGTGAAAATCTGTGAAGTCTGTAGGAGATTTAATCGTTTTTGTTTTCGTGTTGATATAAGACAGGAATGTCTCTAGATGATTTATTAGATTATCCCCTTTTTCATTTTCAGAAAATGGAATCATGTTTCGTAAAATCCTGACAAAATACTTGCTGATTTGGTTGACGCTGGCGTGTGTGCTGGCGTATTTCTGGCCGAAACTTGGGTTGCCGTTCGATCCGTTTGTGCTTCCGGCGATGGATTGCCACTGGTTTAAGGTGAGCATGGCGGAAATTTATATCGCGGTGACGATGCTCATGATTGGGTCGCTCTTGCCGATTGATGAGTTAAAAGCGGTAGCGAAAAACTGGCGACAAGTGGCGGGGGGAACGTGCGTACAGTATGTTTCTATGCCGTTGTTGGCGTTTTTGAGCGCGTGTATTTTTCAGTTATCAGGGCCGCATTTTATCGGAATTATGCTTGTTGGGTGCGTGCCGGGCGCGATGGCGTCGAATATGTTGACCATGATTGCACGGGGAAATGTCAGTTATTCCGTGGGGCTGACGACTTCCGCGACTCTGCTTTCGCCGATTGTCGTGCCTTCGACGCTGTTTTTCACCATCGCGGTTCTGGGACCGTATTTTGGGACGGACGGTGGTACGAATCAGACGTATTTTAATGTAACGATGCTCATCGACATGGCGAAAACGCTCCTTTTGACGGTCGTTATGCCGGTTGGAATTGGATTCACCCTTGCGCGAAAGTCGGCGACGTGGCAGAGATTCTCGCAGAATTTCGGTGAAATTACCGCAAATTTGGTGATTATCCTGATTATCGCTTGCGCCGTGTCGGGAAACCGAGAGAAATCGTTCCCGTTGATGATGGCGGCGCCGATGTTGATGGTGAACTTCGGCGGGTATTTGGCGGGGTATCTTGGAAGTCGGCTTATCGGCGTCGACAGTCGAAAAATGCGTGCGTTAGTTATTGAAGTCGGAATGCAGAACGCAGGTTTGGGCGTGATGCTTGCTGGACTCTATTTCCCGACACAGCCGGAAGTGGCACTCTGTTGCGCGATGTACACGTTCGGGTGTATGTTTACCGGGATTGTGTTGGTGCAGATTATGCGGTTTCTGGTCGACCGACAGGGATCGGTGGAATAAATAATCTCCAGTTTTAATAGAAAATGTAGTCCATCGGTGTTAAGTCCGTATTTTACCTCAAGTTCTGTCATGCTTGAAAATATAACGAAAAACCTGAATGAAGCTCAAAAAGCCGCAGTGGTACATGGAGAAGGTCCGCTTCTGGTCGTGGCAGGAGCGGGAACTGGGAAAACGACGATGTTAGCTCACCGTGTCGCGTGGCTCATGGCGCAGGGGGCGAATCCGTATCGAATTTTGTTGTTGACTTTCACACGACGGGCGGCGAATGAGTTAATTGAACGTGCAAAAAACCTCCTGAAATCACTGAATCATGAGAATCAGAGAAATCAGGGAAATCATGAGAATCAGGGAAATCTCCGCGTGAATGGAATCTGGGGAGGGACGTTTCATGCTGTCGCGACGAGGTTATTACGGATTTATGGTCAGAATGTCGGTTTACCACCGAATTTCTCGATTATCGACCGTGCCGATCAGGAAGATTTAATGAATCTCGTGCGGACGGAGACCGTAAAAACCACGGATGCCAAGCGGTTTCCGAAAAAGGGAACCTGCGTGTCGATTTACAGTCGGTGTATCAACTCACAGCGGAAACTTTTTGACATTTTAGCGACATATTATCCGAAACTGGAGGAATACCTGCCGGAATTGTCGCAACTTTTCGACGCTTACACGAAACGGAAAATCGAGAACGCGACACTTGATTATGACGATTTACTTCTGTACTGGTCGGCGATGATGCGTCACCCGGAGGTCGGAAAGCGTATCCGTGAGCGTTTTGATTACGTGTTGGTCGATGAATATCAGGACACGAACTTGATTCAGGCGAGCATCATTCAGGGACTGACACCGATGGGACGGGGACTAACCGTGGTTGGGGACGACGCGCAATCAATTTACTCTTTCCGGGCAGCAACGGTGAGGAATATTTTGGATGTGCCGAAACAGTTTCCAGAGACGTGTGTGATTCCACTGGAAGAGAATTACCGGAGCACGCCGTCGATTCTGCGAGCCACGAATCAGGTTATCGGACAACTTCAGGAACGGTACCGAAAAGAGCTGTTTTCTGCGCGAAAAGGTGGGACGCGCCCCGTTTTTTGTCGGTGTCGGGATGAGGAACTCCAGTCGCGGTACGTCGTGGACCTGATTCTGGAGCATTTCGAGAATGGAACGCCGCTGAAAGAACAGGCGGTTCTGTTTCGGTCGTCGTCGCATGCGCTCCATCTGGAGACGGAATTGGCGCGGCGACGGATTCCTTACGTAAAATATGGCGGACTGAAGTTTACCGAGTCGGCGCATGTTAAGGATTTACTCACGTTCCTGCGGCTGGTGGAAAATCCGAGCGATTTACCTGCCGGAATGCGGCTTCTCACGCTCCTGCCGGGTATCGGCACGAAAAAAGCACGGACGCTCATGCAGCTTTTACAGGACGCGGGCGGAAACCTGAATGTGTGGGCGTCTTGGACTCCGCCAAAAGCCACGCAGGAAATCTGGTTTCAGATGGTAGACGCTCTCCGGGAAATCGCGCAACCGGAACGGTCGCTGAAGGAGCAGATTCATGTGGCGATGGAGTTTTACCGACCATTATTGATTGAGAAATACCCGAACGACAGTGATTCGCGCCTCGCAGACCTAGAACAGTTGCTTAGTGTAGCGGATAAATTTAAGGGACGTCAGGAAATGCTGGCAGATTTCGTCCTTGATCCACCGCAGTCGTCGGAAGAATACGCGGATAAGCCGGATATCGACGACGATTATCTGATTCTCAGTACGATTCACTCTGCGAAAGGTCTGGAATGGAAGAGCGTGTACATCATTCATGCTAGTGACGGGAACATTCCTTCTGACATGTCGACTGGTCGGCAAGAGGACATTGACGAGGAACTCCGACTCTTTTACGTCGCTATGACACGCGCGAAAGATTATTTATACATTACGTGTCCCATGCACTATTTCCACATCGGACCGTCCTGGAGTGACCGTTTCAGCCGTGTCCTTCCGACGCGTTTTTTACCGACGGAAATTCTTGTTTCCAGTTTCGATTCCGACACCTGTTACGACGCGCCGAACGAGGATGACGTTATCGATTTCGAAAACGTGCTGAAAGAAGAAGGTTTAACCACGGAAGAGTGGATAAAAAAACAGACGGAAGATTTATGGTAAGGGAAAATGATGGGAAGAAAATACAGTAAGAAACTAGGAAACGACGCGAAATACGCAGTTTTCCGGTTTACTGATTTAATTGGTAGGGAGGGATAATTTCAGGAAAATCAGCAGATTTAGAAACTCTACTCCACCGATGATGAGACCTACCCCAAGAAGTGGACCGGGAACGGAACACGTCATCTGCGCGAAAATCAGAACGAGCCAGAAATCCTGTCCGAAACAGTCCCAAAATAACGGCGAAAAACAAGAAAAACGGGGTTTTCGGGTAACTTTCGGAATTTCTTTCGTTTCCGTTTCTGTTTCTGTTTCCACCTTAAATTCATAAGCGTAGCACGTACGCCAAAAAATTCCGAAGCAAATCATACAGAGATTATACTGTACGAGAAAGTTAATTACCACTGTCCCCCACTGCTTCACGGAGTCAGATGACTGCGAAAACGTATGATCCATCATTCCTACGAGCAAAAAAATCAGAATCAGATGGCCAAAATACAGTGCGAACCGTGAATCAATACCCTGAAAAGAGACACCCGGATTCGGCTCCTTTCCCCAGTAATCCGGTCCCCAGAGAAAATCGCCAAGCTGTCTTTTTTCTGACATATTCCGTGTAACAGGTGCTTCGGCTACCCATTTTAGGAGGAATCCCAGACCGATTCCCCCGAAACACCCCATTCCGACATAGTGAAACCCGTGTTCCAGCTTCTCAAAATTCTGTACGTCTTCTAGCTGTGAGAATGGTGACGCGAATAATGACATCAATAATGGCATAATCACCAGCAACACCGCCACTCCCCACAGCAGAAAAGTCCCGGTATAAACCAGCACCAACATGGTTTTCTGAATGCCATTCATCACACATCATCCTCAATTTCCTGAAAAGAATGCTGAATATTAAACCGTCTCCCCCATGTGGAAAGTTGTCCGCCAGCTTTCTCGGAATTCGCGATTTTCTGTTTCAACTCTCTTTTACTCAGCGTCAATTTCGTTTTATTTTCCATCGGTAATTTTCTCGTTCTGTAATCATACCAGAATTCATTTTCCTCTCTATAATCCCACACAATATAATCCATGACGCCGACGAATTCAAAGAAAACCTGATCGCCGTTCGTGTTCTGATAAACATAATCTTCCTTCTTTATCTTCTTATAAAACTGGTCGATAACCTGATTAATATCCTCCCCGTCCTGCACGTTCAACATTACATACCGTTCCTCACACCGTCGATAAACGCCCGAGTCGCCGTCAATCGGAATTCGGAACTGAAAAAGTAGCTTCAATGCAAGTTTTTGAGACATTTTTCCTCCTGTACACATTAAGAAATACTCAATTATAAATTATAACTCCCAAGAACGAATTTGTCAAGGCGAAGAAATCTCATTTTAAAGGAAAAATTCACGCTCATTGGGCAATTTACCGACAATAAAAAATAGTCACTTTCACCCGAAATTTCCCGCTTCTAACGCCTTACCGAGGCAGAAAGACCAAATCCGATGAAAATCCTTTTAGCCTCCCCACGAGGTTTCTGCGCCGGCGTGAATCGGGCGATTTCCGCGCTCCACGAGGCTCTACGAATTTACGGTCAACCGCTGTACGTCTTCCACGAAATTGTTCATAACACGTGGGTCGTTCAGGATTTTCGTCAACACGGCGTTCTTTTTGTTGATACGATTGACGATGTGCCGGACGGTGCGACGCTCATGTTTTCGGCCCACGGCGTTTCTCCCCAGATTCGGCAACACTGCGCGGAAAAGAATATTCATATCATCGATGCGACCTGTCCGCTGGTTACGAGAATCCACAATCAAGCAATTCGTCTTGCGGCATCGGGATGTCAGATTATTCTGATTGGTCATGCTGGGCATGATGAAATCATTGGAATCGTTGAAGAAGCCCCCACCTCCATACAAGTTATTTGTTCGGAAACTGAGGCAGAAATGCTGACACTGGACTCCGTGCGCCCAGTTGCATATCTTACCCAGACAACGCTCTCGACAGCCGAGGCGGAAAAGGTGATTGCCGTCTTGAAACGTCGATTTCCAGAAATTTTGGCGCCCCAGACAAGCTGTATCTGCTTCGCGACACAGAATCGGCAACGTGCCATTTCAGAACTTGCCTCACATGCTGACATCGCGCTGATTATAGGGAGTCGTAACAGCTCGAACAGTCGCCGACTGTGGGAATTGGCGCAAAAACAGGGAGTTCAGTCTTATTTAGTAGATGGGCCTGCGGATGTTGATTTAAGTTGGTTCATGCCGACTCAGACAGTCTTGATTACTGCTGGAGCGAGTGCGCCAGAGAATGTCGTTCAAGATGTGATTGCGAAAATAGAGACACGATTTCCTTCAGAAGTGGAAGAGCGTGAGGTATGTGCTGAGACATTACAATTTAATCCGCCAAAATTTTAGAGCCCCTCCTTGACAGAAAGTGAAAATCTGTCATAATAGAAGATGTAGTTTCTTATTTAAGAAACATACCTTTTTTATCCCCTTGGGCGATTGGCTCAGTTGGTTAGAGCGCTGCCCTTACAAGGCAGATGTCACAGGTTCGAGTCCTGTATCGCCCATCAGCAGAAAAGACACTTTTTTTAAGGTGTCTTTTTTTATGTATGTATCGTAAAAATGGGGATAAAACGCATGTCATGCAAGACAAAAAACGCAGCGTAAAAAAGGTATTGCGGAAAATTGAAAATTTTGCTAAGATAGTTATACAAGAGTTTTATACAAGTAAATCACAAAAAAAGTCCCCGAAGGCGATGTTATGGCAAAAAAAGAACCGAGCGGATTTCCACTTAAAAAATACAAAACGGGTTACTGGTGCGCTTATCTAAACGGCAAAGTCCGCTACTTTGGAAAAGGCGAGCCGATGGAAGCTCTCGCCGAGTATCAGCGACGCATCGGCGCAACTTGCGAAACGGTACGACAATGACGAAACCTACTATTCACCACAATATTTTAGCCCTCACATTTACGACTCACTATTTATTGAAGATGGCAAAATAATCGCGTATCCGGAAAATTTTTCTTGGGAGATTTACAAGAGAGCCGCCGCTCTCCGTGTCACTGCCTACCAATCCTCCATCGGCACGTCCGTCGCCTACCGAACCGAAACTGTCCGCCTCGACCCCGGCGAGAGTTATACGTTCGGAGAAATCACGGAAACGCAGTTGGCGCAATTTCACGCAGAAATCAACGCTTAAACCGCCATAATCCAAGCCCAACAAGACCAATTCCAAGAGTACGCCACCTCGCAAAACGACGTTGTTACCTACAACGAGATTTCCCCATTCAGCAAGCAACGCCTGTCTGTAAACTACACAACCCACCACCTCATCCGCTTCCGCCAGATAACGAAGTAACAAATGTCGGCAGAAACTTCGGCACTGCCCATAAAAAGTTGTAAAGTATATAACCCTATATTGTACCTAATTAGTTACAAGCAATTCTTTTGTGTAATTGACACAATTTTATTTAATTACCATTAGGCTATTGACAAATCACAATTTCGGTGTTACAATAAAGAGAGGATATTTGTAAACATATAATTTGAATTAAGAATACTGGCAATATGTTTCTAATAACGGTACCCAATATACGCGATTTATCACTACTGTCCCATTAAAACCCGGTAAAAAAGGCTATTCGGTAAAAATTTGTAATTCGGATTCTGACAAATTTTTACCAAACAACTTTTTTACCAGTCTTTTAATTGAAGTGTAGTGAAAATTCCTAAAAAACAGGAATCTAAACGGGTACGGAAGATGGATATTCTTCCAGAAACCGAAAGGTAAGATTCAAAATCACGACCACTGTAAGGTAAAAGAAATAAATCGGGAAAAATAGGGGCAATTTCAAGAAAAACTGGTCCGGCATGGAATTCCACGTGCCACAGATTCGGTATTTCTCGCCCCATTTTTCGATGGTCAGCGACTTTTCCGTCATTTTTCGCTCGGAATAAGAGACGCTTTCTTGCAACATTCCAGCAGAATCACGCCACTGGAATTTATTCTCGTAAACCACCTGATTTTCATACGACATGTCGCGCTCGGAGCTTATCAGACTAGCGGTCTGCGGGACGGTTTCCCAGAAAGGAAGACACTCCGTACCCAAAACCAAAAGGTAAGGACCGGCGCACAGTAATGTGATAATAATGAAAACAGTACGCCAAATTTTAAGCTCCAATCGAGCGTGGAAACAGCCAATTTCTTCCAGTAGCGTAGGCGTGTTTTGGCGTATATATTTCGGAATTTCGTGAAAAATATCCCTGAAACGCAACTTGAAAACGTTTCTGAAAACTTTAAACATTCGGTAGGTTAACGTTTTTTCAGGGATAATGTCGATTTTATCCTGCGTCTGGTTGATTTTTAGTGAGTCGAACCACGCCCAGAGATAAGCGAACTCTGGGTCCGTCGGATGCACAAAAGCCAGACTGTGCGTGATTTTTTCCCTTTTCCTTCCAATTCTTCGACCCTTGTTATCATAGATGTTTTGGTCGATAGAGATTTCATGAAGCGGTATAATTTTCGACCCGCAAACGTATAGTGGCGGTTTTTGGGACGAGTCGTAAAGCCGAGCCTGAACAGGGATTCCGTGGGACAGCATCCAAAAAATATAAATTCTTGTAATCAGGTAGAGTGGAAGCAGTGTACACGACACAACCCCAATAGCCACCAGCGCGAATTTCCAAGTCATCAACGTCGTAGGATAATCACGCCATATACCGCCACTGGTTCCCTGAATGCGTACATCCTTAAATATCGACTGTTCCAGCTTCGCCGTACTTCCGACCGGAATTAGATTTTTCGAGAAGGAACATTTGGTTTGTTCCCTACCGTTAGAATCCAAAAAATGGAACTCGTGTGTATAGTACGTACCGAACCATTCCTCCGTGGGGAATGAGCGAGTAACCATTCCGACTTCCTCCTTCTCCGTCCACGGAAAAAGAATGTCGGTAGGAGAGCATAGTAATGGAAAACCGATAAATATCATTCCGAAAACCAAACGAAGCTCATGCCACGGTATGAGAATCTTCAAGGCGGCGCGTAGGGTAAACTGGCGGTTATATTCGTATTTTTTCATCAATAACCTCCTCTAGGACAAGCCTCTGGTTTCTTTGGCAATTTGTCTTTGACTATATCTATAGGGTATTCTATTATAGAGGAAGTTATCTCATTTGCCTCTGCAGTTAAGAAATCTCCGACTGCAGTATCAGATACAGGAACAAGTACTGGTTCTAATCGAACACTATTCTTTTTAGAACCTTTTGGAACCCATTTTTTATCTGTAATTAAATGTGTTTTTGAAAGAGCTTTATTTATTGGTACATCAATGTATTTTCCTGTTACTGCACCTACAGTACCTCCTTGTACAGCTCCTGCAATAGCTCCAGTAGCGATAATTTTGCTTTTCTGCCCAATTGTCAGAGAGGAATTGTTTGGGATTTCTTCAAATGCCTTCCGCCCCCCATTAATAGCGCCATCAATTGCACCACCAACAGCTCCACCAAGAATAGGTTTGCCTATTCCGGCTGCAATCCCTCCTGCTGCTATTCCAATACCAACATCTATCCAAAAACCCAATTGGTCGTCATGTTTAGACGAGATAGCTGCGGAAATTCCACCAATAAGCATTCCAATTCCAATATGGAACCATTCCCCCTGAAAATCTAGACCGACAAGAGGTATATTTGAACAATAACGATACAAATTCGTACCATTTCCGACAAAACTAATTGGATCCGTACTTAACCAACGTCCAGTGGTGGGGTCGTACCAGCGGTTGATGTTGTTTTGGAGTTGGGTAGATGTGTCAAAGGCTTTGCCGGTGTAGCCGAAGAGGATGGGGTTGGAGATGGTTTCTCCGGTGGAGTTTTTACAGGAAATCACGTTGCCGTAAGCGTCATAAATAATATGCGCTTGGGTAATAACTCCTGATTCCGTGGACTGGATAATGTCGCGGATGGTGCCGAGGTGGTCGGTGAGGGACCAGAGGACGGCGGACGGGGTGGTGTCGGCGAGGAGTTTGTCTTGCTGGTTTGGCGTCCAGAGGTAGTGATGGGTGATGGTGTTGTTATCAATTTGGACGGTGGTTTGGTAGTTTTCGGGGATGAAAATGGTCTTTTCGTTGCCGATAATCTTGCGAATCCAAACGTTGTTGTAATCGTAGGCGTATTCGATGGTTTGGGTGGTTATCCACGTTTCGGTTGCCGCGTTATAGGTTTGTTGAGTGACGGAGGTGAGGCGGTTGCGGTAGTCCCAAGTGTAGAGTTCACGGTGCGTGGAATTCTGCTTGGAAATGCGGTTGCCTTCGTCGTCGTACGTGTAAGACCATGTGCCGTCGCTGGTTAGTTCGTTGTTGGTGGAGGTTGTGTAATTACTACCGTTTGCAATAACTCTGTTGCCGTTGAAGTCGTAATCGTAGGCGTAGCCGTGTTGCAGAATTAAATTAGGGGCGTATTGGGTGTCGCAAGATGGTAACATAAATTTCACCTAACGTTTTCTTTTGATTATAACATTTTTTCATCTTTTTTTCAAGTATTTCCCTCGAAATTTTGTAAAAAAAAGTGAAATTTTCACAAAATTTTCTACCTCACCATCCGCCAACACAAACAAAATTCGGCAGAAACCTCACCACTGCCCAGAAAAACAGTGGTAAGGATACACTCCCTGCCACGGCACTAATTGAGTAAAAAAAGGAATATGAAAAACAACAATCGTAAAATACCAATCACATTTCTAAACACCAATCATCACGGCTCTATTATGAATAAAGATTGAAAATGTTTAGTAATTCATTTGCCTTATCCATCATTTCATTCGTTTTCCGAGGCAGGAACAAACCATCTTTTGAGTGGCGGATTGTTATTGGAACCTGTTACGTGACCAGCAGTAGGGTGGATGGACCAGTTTCGTTCATGTTCTTCAAATACGTTATTTTCGAGTGTATTGTCATGAAACGTACCTTTTCCACCTTTATCAACCACCACTCCGCCCTTTTGACCATCTGAAATATGGCACTGAAGCAGTGTTGCCTCTCCTTCATTTATGACAAACACATTTACCCCCTCTGTTCGGGAAATCACGCAATTCTGAAAGCGTCCGTGACCATTCATGCCAATTGCTATTCCCAATCTAGGGTTATCATGAATATTGCAGTTTTTAAATTTCAACTCAGCGAAATCAGCAACTAGAACTCCAGTTGGATTGTTTGAAATCTCACAATCTGTAAACTCACCGGAAGCGTTGCTTGCAGCGCGAATTCCACAGCATCCACAAGATTTTACAACACACGAATCTACTTTCGCTCGCGCATTTTTTGTGCACACATGTATTCCGTATCCATAATCTGAAATCAACGTACAACCATTCATTTCCAGAGTACCATTTTCGACAAATACTGCGTTATCATACTCGCTTTTACCACGACTAATGATTGTCAGGTTTTTCAATTTTGGAGCACCGCCACGAATCATAAAAACGCACAGGTCGGTGGCACATTCGACCGTAACCTTTTCGGAAGAAATGCTACGAATCGTTACGTTTCGGTTCAAAATGATTGGTTTTTCAAGTTGATAATTTCCCGGTTGCAGAAAGATTTCGCCATTTTCAGGCGCGTTCTGCACCGCGTCTACCAACCCAGCGACGGTGAAAACCTCAATTTGATTTTTCACCAAAGATTTTGCCGTCTCTTGAACCAGAGCACCCATTTCAGGTAATAACAGGTCTTCCGACGTGACTACGATTTCTTGATTTTCGCTCTCGATTTTATTTTTATTTTCATTTTCTTGAAAATTATTCTTTTCCGACGGTACTTCATGACATGCCATTAAGGTGAGTGTTAAAAGAGTAAACAGACACACTACAGTCCATTTTAACTTCAATATCTTATAAAAATCCATATTACCATCGTTTTGCGTTACTAAAACGACAATCCCCCCCCACGTCCTTTCCTGAATTTCAAAGCACAATTGGTATAATTTTTTCAAAATCATAAAACCTCCCAAAATCTCTTTAAACACTAATTCTATTTTACTATAACTCAATAATAAGATCGTTTAAGCAATTCCTCTCCATCCTTCATATTATTTTCATACTCCCTATAAATCTGATCCTCTTTAATAATAATAAAAAAACAATCCTTCACATTCGTCATTGCTGAAATTTGCTGTGGTGTAAAATGACCAGCAACTACTGACTGAATTGCAGAAGAATACTCCCCCTGTGAAAACATTTCTAAGGCTAGTGCATCGTCTATTAGATTCGTATTAATTGCTGTTCCCAACAACTTTAGTGTCAGATTTATCTTTTCCTTTCTTAAATTTTCTAATTGAGCCTTTTTTATTTTTGGAGCCGTAACCATAATATCCATTGCACTATTTCTCAATAAATGTCTAAAATCTGATATGTTATTTTCCAACGAATTATAAAAGGTTGGTGGAAAACACTCGTAAGACTTTTCTACTCTAATGATTATAACAAGTGGATAAGCCTCTTCAAACGTTAGATTTTCCAGTTCTGAAATAAGCTCAAGACTATCTGAATTTTGTGTAGTTGGAGACAATGGAATATTTACTGGTATTCCTAAAACTGGATCAAAAATTACTGGACATAGAGGTTCTCTCCCAAAAGTATCTAAAAATTTCAAAACAGTATTTTTAATATATCGATACAAATTCGTATCATTTCCTTCAAAACCGATGGGGTCTTGAGATAACCATCTGCCAATACTTGCGTCGTACCAACGATTGATGTTGTTTTGGAGGGAAGTGGAAGTGTCGAAAGGTTTACCGGTGTAGGCGAAGAGAATGGGGTTTGTGCCGGAAATGACGTTGCCGAAGGCGTCGTAGATGAGGTGGGTGTTGGTAGTGGTTCCGATGATGTCGCGGATGGTGCCGAGGTGGTCGGTGAGTGTCCAGAGAACGTTATTGGTGGTAACGTCGGCAAGGAGTTTGTCTTGGGTGTTTGGTGTCCAGAGGTAGTGATGGGTGATTGTGTTGTTGTCGACTTGGACGGTGGTTTGGTAGTTTTCGGGAATGAAGATTGTCTTTTCGTTGCCGATAATCTTGCGAATCCAGACGTTGTTGTAGTCGTAGGCGTATTCGATGGTTTGAGTGGTTTCCCACGCGCCAGTTTCGGCATTGTAGGTTTGTTTTGTAACTGAGGTTAAACGATTTCTATAATCCCATTCGTACAACTCGCGGTTGGTGGAATTCTGCTTGGAAATGCGGTTGCCTTCGTCGTCGTACGTGTAAGACCACGCGCCGTCACTGGTTAGTTCGTTGTTGGTGGAGGTTGTGTAAGTGGAACCGTTGGCGGTGAGGCGGTTGCCGTTGGAGTCGTAAGAATAGGATTCGTCGGAGATGGTTGCGTTGGCGTAGTCCGCGGAGATGAGTTGTCCGAGGAAGTCGTAATCGTAGGACGTGGAGCCGTCAAGGGAGTTGAGGTATTCGACGATGTTGTTCGTGGAATCGTATGTGTATGAATGCTTTACGATTTGTGTACCACTGGAATTGTTATGCGTGATGGACGTGACGGCGTTGTTTGCGTTGTATTCGTAAATGCTGTTTGCAACGGCGGTTGCGACGTCATCGGCATCCACTTCGTAACGTCTGACGGAGGTCAGGAGACCGTTCGCGTTGTAGTCGAATTCGGCGAAGATTTCGTCAATGGCGGAGCCAGTTTGTTTGATTTTTGTCGCATTGCCGAGAAAATCATAGGTTACTTGATTTACGCGGGTTTGCGTTGAATTTAATGTCAACGAAGATTCCGTCTGCCGACCGACCGCGTCGTAGGTGTAATCGAATACGGCGGTCTGTCCATCGAAATTGAATATCGTTTCAATGTTTTGATTTTTATTGTTATAAGCGTACGAATACGAATGCTCGCCGTCCGAGACCGTCAGAAGGTTGCCGACCGCGTCGTAGGCGTAGGCGAAGGTTTTCAAGACCGCGTCGCTTTCACCAAGCCATTTTTCCGAGGTCAAACGCCCCATCGCATCGTAATTGTAGGTCGTAACGCGCTCGTTGCGGTCGGTTTTTTGCGTCAGTCGACCAAGCGCGTCGTAGGTGTAATAACGAGTATCCAGATTTTCGTTTGTTTCCGAAAGAACAAGTCCGCGATAATCATACGTATACGACGTCGTATTGCCCACCGCGTCGGTCAGGGAGGTCAGCCGACCGAGAGCGTCGTAGGTGTAGGTCGTGGAAATAAATGGAATTTCAGACGCAAAATCGGATTCTGCCGGTGTCGTCGGTGTGACAATCGCGTCACCGTATTCTGACGGTGTGATGGTTGCGGAAGCGTCGTAAAGTGTTGCGACTTGCTCGGCAGTTAGCGAGGTGTCCCAGATGGAAACATCACGGATTTCACCATCGAAAAAGCGGTCGTTGCCGTTACTGGAACCAATGTGCCAATTGGCATTCACTGTAGCACACCCTTCAGCGTCCGTTTGGCTTGCGAGAAGTTCTCCATTACGATAGAGATTCCAATTTGTTCCGTCGTAAGTTCCCGTAAGGTGAACCCAAGTTCCAATGTCCTCGGCTGGTATGGTCACTGAAACAAGGTGGTCACCGGTTACGCCGTCCCAACTACCAAATTGGTAAGAATCGTCAAGAAGACGGAGATAAAGTTCATTGTGATAGTCATGTCCGTGCCCAAGAATGGTTTTCAAACCGCCTGTCGCGTCGATTTTCACCCACACGGAAACCGCAATTTCGCCTTCAAAATTGAGCGAAGCACTGTTGCCGAGATTGATTGTATCGCTCACGCCATTAAATTCCTGTCCGTTGGGGAGCCAGGAATCAAGCGGGGAGGAGAGAACCGAATTGTCATATTGGCGAGTCTCCAGAAGGTTGCCGACCGCGTCGTAAATATTTTGGGTGACATTGCCACGAGCATCTTTGGTGGTAAGAAGACGTCCGAGGGAATCATAAGTGTAGGAAGTGACGTTGTTTAGCGCGTCCGCCATCGTTAAAACACGACCCATATTGTCATAAGTGTAGGTTGTCGTGTTCCCCATCGCGTCCGTTTGCGTGAGGAGGTTGCCGACAAGGTCGTAAGTCGCGGTAGATTGTACCGTGACGTCACTAAAACCTTCTTCATAGAGAGTCGCAACTTCGGTCGCGGAAAGTGACGTGTCCCAGATTCCGACATCGCGGATTTCTCCTTCAAAATGCCGTCCCGAAAATTTAGAGGCTCCGATAAGCCATTCGCAACCAACGGTGACTGCGCCAACTGTTGATGCCGCTGAAGCAACTAGGACTCCATTTTTATAGAGATTCCAATTTTCACCATCGTAAGTTCCCGTCAAATGAACCCACGCGCCAATGTCTTCGGCCAAAATTGCCGTTTCCGCGCAATGGTCGCCACCAATGTAGTTGCCCGCCTGGAATTTTCCATCGACGATTCGGAGATAAACCTCACGGTCGCCATAAAATCCGTGTTCGATAATTCCCTGAATACCGGTCGTTTTTTCTACTTTCACCCAAGCGGAGAGAGTAATTTCACCTTCGAAATTCATTTCGTCCGTGTTTTCAATGGCAATGGAATCATCCACCCCATTAAACGTTTGGGAATTTTCCAGCCAACGACCAAGTTCTTGAGGAACATTCTTGTTTCGGATTTCGGTTTGCGTCACCTGTCCATTATAATCGTAAGTGTAGGCTGTCACCTGCCCCAACGGGTCGGTCTGGGAGAGTAGCTGACCAGCGGCGTTGTAGTCGTACTGGTACGCGCTTCCGTCCGCTTGTGTGATGGCGGAGACGTTGCCGAAACCGTCGTAAGTGTAGGCGGTTACGCGGTTTAAAGCGTCTGCGACCGAGAGTAATT
>JAUNAI010000474.1 GCA_030527705.1 Planctomycetia bacterium
TACTTACTTACTTACTTACTTTACATTGATTGGTCCATGATTTTACATAAGTCCGCGCCGCCTTGGTGAGGGGACATTCTTTATGAAATTTCACTTATTTTGGTGAAATTTTGAGGGAAACTCTTGACAGATAAAATGTAATCGGTTAAAATACGGATAATTAAGTGATAAAAAGAAGGAGTGCACGTAGAAATTCACGACTCAGTGCTCTCTGTGTTGAAGTATTTTCCTACCCCCACCAATTATTTATAATGAAGGAGAAAAATGATGCAACGACGTACGTTTTTGAAGGCTGCTCTGTTTACTGGTCTAGGAGCCGCTACGATGAACGCTCTGCCGACTTTTGCGAACACGCTGAAAAAGCCGAGACTTTCGGTTCAGCTCTACTCGGTCCGTGAAGCTGCGAGTAAAGACTTGGCAGGTACCCTGAAAAAGATTGCGAAAATGGGTTACGACGGTGTCGAATTTGCTGGTTATTATGGTCACTCACCAGAAGATATTCGTAAAATGCTCGATGATTGTGGTCTCGTCTGTTCCGGAACGCACACGGGAATTGGACAGTTTCGCGGTGATAATTTCGAGAAAACGGTTGCGATTCACAAGACTCTCGGCACGACGAATATGATTGTCCCCGGCGGAATTAATCGCGAGTTACACACGGTCGCGGGAAATAAAGCGATTGCGGAAGAGTTTAACCAGATTGCAAAAAAAGCGGCGGCGGTCGGTATGTGTTTCGGTTATCACGCGCACGGTGGTGACGCAACGCTCATTGAGGGAATTCCGGCGTGGGAACGTTTCGGAAGTGCCACGAATCAGGAGGTTATTCTCCAGATGGACGTCGGTAATTACATGTCCGGCGGGGGTGACCCGTATAAAATGATTGAAATGTTCCCCGGTCGCGCGAAGACGGTTCATATTAAGGACTGTGGCGGTGTACCGATTGGGACGGGAAAGGTCGACTGGGACCGCATCTGGAAACTCTGTGAAGGAATCGGCGCGACGGAATGGTACGTCGTTGAGGAAAACACGCCGAACGACTTGGCACTGATTGAGGAAACGTATAAAATCCTGAAGGATATGGGAAAATAAATCGGAATGATTTACCTACCACTCGCGATTTGATATGTTTTAATGCAATTTAATATAATTTAATGATTTAACACCTTTAAAAGGAGAGAAATATGCAACGACGCACATTTTTGAAGGTAGCCCTGCTTACCGGTCTGGGAGCCACCACGATGAACACACTGCCGATTTTCGCGAACACGTCGAAAAAGGTAAAAATCTCAGTTCAGCTTTACTCTGTTCGTGATGCCGCGAATAAAGACCTTGCAGGCACGCTGAAAGCGATTGCGAAAATGGGTTACGACGGCGTCGAATTCGCCGGATATTACGGTCACTCCGCGGAAGATATTCGCAAGATGCTCGACGATAACGGTCTTGTCTGCTCTGGTACGCACACTGGAATTGGCGCTCTTCGCGGTGATAATTTCGAGAGAACGGTGGAATTCCATAAAATTCTCGGCACGAAAAACATGATTGTCCCCGGCGGAATTGACCGTGAGCTGCACACGGTTGAGGGAAATAAAGCGATTGCGGAAGAGTTTAACCAGATTGCGAAAAAAGCGGCAGCGCTCGACATGCGCGTCGGTTATCACGCTCATGGCGGCGACGCGAAAGTGATTGAGGGAATTCCTGCGTGGCAGCGTTTCGCGAGTGCGACGTGTAAAGATGTTGTTCTCCAGATGGATGTTGGAAATTACATGAACGGTGGCGGTGACCCGTATAAGATGATTGAGATGTTCCCCGGCCGTGCGTTGACGGTTCACGTGAAAGACAGTGGCGGAATCTTGGGAGAAGGAAGAGTCGAGTGGGACCGCGTCTGGAACCTCTGCGAAACTTCTGGTAATACGGAATGGTACGTGGTTGAAGAAGAAAGTCGTCCGAAAGAATTAACGCTGATTGAAAAGGCGATTAAGAACCTCCGAGCGATGGGGAAATAGAAAAAAACGATTGAAAACGTTTCCCTTTTATAGCCTCCCCTAACTTGAATATTTCATATCCCACGAATTTCACGGAAACCAGTGGTTTTAAATCTCCCACAGATTCCACAGAATTTCACAG
>JAUNAI010000475.1 GCA_030527705.1 Planctomycetia bacterium
GCTCCGGCTGATATTACTGCTGAAAGTGCGACAGAAGCTCCGGTAGATCGAGTGCCGATGGAAGAAGTAGAGACGGAAACGCCTGAATCATTGGACGCTGCACTGAATGCGGAAGTTCCAGAGGCATCGACTTTACCGGAAACGGTAGATATGTCGGAAGTGCCGGAAACACCGGAAGTGCCGGTAAATGAATCAGTACTACCTGAGTTACCTGAACTTCCAGAAATTCCAGCTGAGTCGGGGACCGTTCCGGAAGTGCCGGAGGCGGTAGAAATTCCGGAGATTCCGGGTGAGTTACCAGAAATTCCGGCGGAACCGTCTTCAGAACCGATGGAAGAATTGCTACCGCTGGAGGATGTGACACCGTTAGAGACGGGAAAAATGATGCGTCCACGTCAGAATGTGCCGGGCGGAGCGCGAGTGCTGGAAGTTCCGCGTAAGGGGGAAACTGCAACTTCATCGGCTTCTTCTGTGGAACAGGATAATAAGTCGAAAAAGAGTGGGTCAGCGATTAAATTCCAGAAATTTTCCCCAGAAGGACCGGCATTAGAGCTGGAAATTGAGGACGCGAGCCATTTCGGTCGGAATATCTCTCCGCAGAAAAGAATGTTCATGGAACCGAGTGGGAAAAAGGTGGTGATGAGTCCCCTTCTTCAGGTGAATGCTGAGATGAAAGCGAGTAAGTCGGTCAGTAAATCGGCTTCTGTACAGGACTCAGTTCAGAGTTCTGCTCAGGATTCTACGCAGGTTTCAGTTCCGGTCGCAACTCGCTGGAATATTTCGGCTGAAACGCTCCGTGCGGCGGCTAATATCGCGAATAACGCGTCGAAAGTCGATTACGGAATCCGTCTGACCGCAGCAGAAATGCCCGTCGCAGTGGGAAATAGCGCGGAAAATAACGGTAATGCTGGGAATAATGGTAATGCCGTCAGTAAAACACCAGGAGAAATCGTAATGCAGTCGGATGCGGCGATTGCGGCACGACTGATTGAGCGTCCGAGTTATGCGGAACCTGCGGATGAATATATTATCGACACGAAACAGCCGGCAAGTCGGCGTGATCTGGGAAATGCGAAGAAGATGAAAGTCGGAGGCGCGGAAGTCGAAGACAGCTGGCAGGCGGATACGCAGGATCAGAGTGGAACATTTATTTATTATAATAATGCTCAGGGACGTAGTACCGTTCAGAGTCCGGACCCGGTATATATATACGCGCCGAGATTCCGCTCTGTACGGCAGATCGTAGACCTAAATGTCGATTCTCAAGTGATGACGACTGGGGATATTTACACTCCAGAAGAGATTTTCATTCAAGGACGGAATACGGGAACGGATACTGCAAAACAGAATGCACAGACGCATACGGAATCCGGGCGCACGACGCTGATTCAGGCGCAGGGCGCGATGGGAAGTGGTCAGGTTGATGGCGCAATTGGTGTTCAGTCGCAGAATCAGGAAGTCGTAATCGCTCAGGAGAACCGAACAATTGTCGGTCCGCAGGCGTCCGCAGGAAAAGCTCGTGCAGTTACTGCGAGTGGACTGGTCGAGATTAGTGCGTGGACGAAAACGGATGGATTACAGGTGTTCATCGAGAAAGAAAGCGCAAGCGCAGCGGTCCGAAATGAATTCGCGCCGTCCCTTTATACAGTAAAAGAAGGTGAAAATAAACAGGATGTCCGGATTTATAAAGTCTCGTCGAAAACGAGCGCGAAACCGGGTGAGACAGTGGATTTCATCATCTATTTCGAGAACACGGGAACTGCGCCAGTCGGAAACATTACGCTGGTCGATAACCTGCCTGCGCGACTGGAAATCGTGGAAGATTCGGCTGAAAGCAGTGTCGATTCAAGTTTCACGTATGAAGTGAATGGAACCGGCTCGCAGACGTTACGGTGGGAAATCACCCAGCCGCTTTACGCTGGTGAAAAAGGTGCAGTGAAGTTCCGTGCCCTAGTCCGATAAGGGAGATTTAATAGCTCGAAAACGGTGAAATTCCGGTAAGAACAGAAGAATCAGGAAGAAACTGGTAAAAAAGATGGCAAGAAAAGGTAAAAAACGGTAAAAAATAGGGAAATTGCCAGAAACCGTCAGGACCGACAGAAACTATCAGAAACC
>JAUNAI010000476.1 GCA_030527705.1 Planctomycetia bacterium
TTTTGTGTGTGTTTCTTTTTTTAGCGACTCACGCACTCAAGAAGGTCCACTAAATCCTGCGGAACGACACGGTGCCCGGTAATCGCTTCTTCCAGCGGGACAAGAACCGCCTGATTGTTACGGACGCCCGCCATCTTGTCAGTCTCACCACGGAGAATCCCCTCAACGGCAAGGTTTCCCGTCTGTGCCGCCAGAATACGGTCTTCCGGACACGGGTCACCACCACGGAGAAGATGTCCGAGCACCACGGAACGCATTGGGAACGGACAGCCCGCCTTTTCGAGTTTCTCCTGAAGGGCCATCACGCCGTCATGATAACCTTCCGCAACGACCATGATAATGGAGGTTTTTCCACGTCGGTAAAGGTCCTGGAGTTTCTCAACGATATCCTCGATTTTCTGCGGATGTTCTGGAATACACGCGACTTCACAACCGGCGGCAATCGCGGTATGAAGAGTAATGTAACCACAGTGACGTCCCATCAGCTCCACGAGGAACATCCGGTGATGACTGGCGGCCGTGTCGCGGAGTTTATCGACGGCATCAACCGCGGTCTGAACGGATGTTTTAAAGCCGATGGTAAAATCGGTTCCATTCAGGTCATTATCAATCGTACCTGGACAGCCGATAATCTGGCCTTTCCAGACTTTTCCAAGCTCGTGAGCGCCAGTAAGCGTGCCGTTTCCACCGATTGGAATGAGTGCGTCAACGCCAAGTTTATCGAGAATATCCGCAGCTTTCTGCGTCCCTTCCGGCGTAGCAAATTCCGGGCATCGGCTACTGTGAAGGAGCGTGCCACCCCGCTTCACGATGCCGGAGACGGTACGCATGAAAAATCGGTGAGCACCAGCACTTCCGATGTAGAAATCTTCGTTAAGGATTCCCTGATAACCGTCCATAAAACCAACAACTTCATGACCCTGCGAAACAGCCGTACGAACGATGGCGCGGAGACACGCATTCATGCCAGGAGAGTCACCGCCACTGCATAAAATTCCAATTTGCATAAAAATTTTCCTGAAAATGGAAGTTAAAGGGTTGCAATTTACTGAATTTCGGGTAATATTATATGTATAGACCAATTTTGCGAAAATTGCAAGGCGAAATTTGCCAGAAATGAGAGAATTTAAAGAGAAATTAAAAGGTTTTAAGAAAAATTTCCTTTTTCATCAAAATCTTAATCAATAAATGTCTCATAAAACGAGAAAGTCCCTTATCATAAAAAAGTGAATTTTAGGAATTTTCAGAAAAGGAGTAATTATGGCAACGAGTGAGAATATGGGTAGAAATATGAAGGAAAAACTGGAAAGCCTGCTAAAATTAACTCCACGAGAAGAAAAAGAAGCGGAAAAAGAACGTAAAAATTTCGAGAAAGGCGCGGAAAAAGATTTACAGAAAATGTGCGCTCAGAATCCGATTCGGCCATTTTTTAAACAGAATTTTATCGGGAAACGAGTTGCGAGTTTTTTCGAGAATCTGTATTTAAATCGTGCATCTTACTGTTTTCAGAATGAAAATCATAACAAGGCACCCAAATATCTGGAAAGAGCATTCCGCTGGAATCCGAACTCTGCCGCTGCGTGGTACGGAATGGCGTTGATTTCTCGTAGTAAAGATGCTTATCTGCGGATGATTCGGGAATTAACGTGTGTTCTGCATCTCATGCCAGAAAATGTCGAAGCTCTGATGATGCGTTCCAGTGTTTTTCAGATGAAAAAAAAATATGTCGCGGCGCTCGCGGATCTTTTCACCTGTATCCGTCTTGACATGAAAAATGCGGAGCTGTGGTACTTAGCAGGAACGCTGTACTGGCGCATGGACGAAAATAAAAAAGCGATTCAATTCTTGACGCAATCTACTCTTCTCGCCCCACTAGATATTCATATGTGGCAACTTCTCGCACTCAATTATGAAGAAATGGACAATAACGAGTCCGCTTATTCCTGTTATCGGATTATCATGGCACTCCAAGAAGCGCAATTTGGGAAGGATTTTACCAAAACATTAAACCTCGCGACTCAAGAAATACCGATTCTTCAAGAAATGCAGGCAGCCTGTCTCCCTATAGAAACAGAAGCCAGAACGGAAAATGGAAACGGAACGGATAC
>JAUNAI010000477.1 GCA_030527705.1 Planctomycetia bacterium
TGGGTGGTTTTTTTGGGGATTTATTGCTCCATTAATCGTAATTGGCATCTTTATCCTCTTGGAAGCCAATAACCCTGGCCTCAACGCGGGCTGGTTTATCGCCACTGTCCTTTTTTCCATCATCTTCAGTTTCCTTACGCCGTGGTTCGCGATACGATGGTGTTACCAAAAGGCCTACGCAGAGAGTGCACCGAGGACTTACGGTTGCGGTCCGTGTTTAATCTGTTTTATAGGAGGAGGCGCACTTTCCTGTGCTGTGATGAATCCGATTCCATTTTTAATTACTTTCGCGTGGTTCTGTTACGTGGCAGTCCACCCGAAGAAGGTAGAGTGATTAGATGAGGAGCGTATCATCATAGAAAATAATAAGAGATATAAAATTCGAGAAAAATAAAAAAATAAAAATATTTTTCACGAATGACACGCTGTGTGCATTTACAATAGTCAGTACAAAAAAAGTTAATTTGTTTATCCCCAAGATGAATTGGCTTTTAACCAGAGTTTCCCCACTCTGGCGGAATAAAAAACAGCGTTCTCGCGTCTAGGTTTTTTATTCATTTTTAAGGTGGTTCCGTGACTTTCCCCCAAAGGTTACGGTCATTTTTGGAAGTTCGGTTGGCTTTTTTATTTATCGACCTTACTTCACCTAAACCGCCTCTTTATGATGAACAGGTAGCCCCCCAACTACCTGTTCATTTTTTTTCTCTTTATATTATGGGTTTTCTGAAAAAGTTTTCTTTAGACATGTGCAAAATAAAACAACACTGTATTATTTTGGTGTATTAAAATGATACAGTGTTGCGAAATGATACACTTGTGCCGGCCGTTTCTACTCCATTTTTTCGCTCATCAGCTCTGCAATGGGTTGCGTCATCTTGAATTCAAGTAAAATAATCCGAATCGTAGCTGTTGTCGGCGTGGCAAGCAACATTCCAACCGGTCCCCAAAGAAGTTCCCAGTATCCCAGCGCGAGAAGAACAGTTACCGGATGAAGTTTCAGTTCCTCGCTCTGTAATTTCGGTTCCAGAAAGTTTCCAAAGAAGTTTTCTACCAGACACGGCAGTAAAAGTGCCAGCATAAGTTGCGTATTTGTTATATCTTCCATCGTAACCATCAAAATCGGTATTGGTAGGAGTGTGGAAATAATCGTTCCGAGCGATGGAATGAAGTTCAGCATAAAAGTCATGAGTGCGAACAAAAATGCGAATTTTAACCCTAAAAGAGAAAAAAATAACATAAATCGTAAAAGCTGTCACGAGGGAAATAAGGGATTTAATGTTCAGATATTTCTGAATATGACTCTCGATCATGCGATACATTCGATTTTTACTCCGTGCATTCAGGTCTCGCCCCATCAGAATGAAAATACAGTAAAGAAAAACCTGTGAGCCAAACGAAAATAGATTATTACAGATGTTCAGCGCCTCACTCAGAAAAACCGGAATGCGTTCATGGAGGATCGTCGTGAGTTGTTTCGCGTTTAGGTACTGAAAATCCAGCCCCAAACCAGTAATTGCGCGGTCTAGTATATTCTCGAACATGACCAGTGGTTTCTGCGACGCGGAATCCTTTTCAGACATGGTAACCGACGATTGTGTATGGTTAGAATTTATCTCTGTGGAAATTTCTTCGATAACGAATCGCGTTGCCAACAGAAACATGACACAGAGCAAGAAAATTGCTGATAGTGCTACGACGAAACCAACCCAGTCTGGCATTTTGCATCGTGTAACTCCCCAATTATCCAACGGCGAAACCATCACGCAGAGTAATACCGAAAAAATGAACGGAACTATGAAACTGACGGTGAAATACATCAAAAACGACATTAAAATGAATGTTAATACCATGATTCCACTTGTCAGAAGCCAAAAACGCTCTTTAAAATCTGGTGTCGTATAATTCGTGGTTTTGGCGTATGAGATGATGATTCTATTCTTAAATCCTAATAAAAGAAAGATTAAATTAATCCCTGTGACTGAGTCGTTACTTTTAAAATATCTATCTATATATCTACTTATTTATCTACTTATATAACAAAAGTTTTTTGAATGGGGAGTGTGAGGGGGAAACAATTTTGCTATATTGTTGACCT